>JALZDC010000008.1 GCA_030862755.1 Actinomycetota bacterium | reverse complement strand
GGATCGGCGTCACCGGCGGCAGCTACGGAGGCTTCATGTCGTGCTGGCTCCCGGTGGTCGATCAGCGATTCAAGGCCGCCGTCGCGGTCTCCCCGGTGACCGACTACTTCAGCCAGCATTGGAACAGCAACATCGGCGCGTGGGACTCGTGGTTCCTTGGCGGACAGCCCGAGGACGGGACGGCGCACTACCGCGAGCGGAGCCCGGTGTTCTTCGCCGACCGGGTCACGACGCCGACGCTGCTCACGGCCGGGACGGAGGACCGGTGCACCCCACCCGGGCAGGCGATGGAGTTCTACCGCGCGCTTCGGGAGCGCGACGTGCCGGTCGAGGTCGCGATCTATCCGGGTGAGGGCCACGGCGTCAGGAAGTTCCCCGCCTACCTCGACCTCGTGACCCGAACGACCGTCTGGTTCGAGCGGTTCATGCCGGCGGGGCGCTAGATGGATCTCGCCGATTGGCGCGCCGAGTTCCCCGTCCTCGAGCGCAAGACGTACCTGATCAGCGCTTCGCTCGGCCCGGTGTCGCGCCGGTCGACGGCATACCTCCAGGAGTACATGGACGCGTGGAGCACGAAAGGCGCTCCCGACCATGTCTGGTTCGAGGATGTCTTCCCACGTATGGGTAGCCTCAAGCGTTCGTTCTCCGCGCTCGCGGGCTGCGACCCCGACGAGGTGGCGCTCACCACCAACATCTCGATCGCGCTCTCCACGATCGCGTCGTGTCTCGACCTCTCCGGCGAACGGCGCACGGTGATCCTGTCGGAGCTGGACTTCCCCACGGACGGCCACGTGTGGATCGCGGCGGCCCGGAAGATGGGCGCGGAGATCCGGTGGCTCCGGAGCCTTGACGGACTGACGATCCCGTTGGAGGAGTACGACAGGGCGATCGACGAACTCACCGCGCTGGTGATGGTCAACCGGGTCATGTACCGATCGAGCGCGATCGTCGACGCCAAGGCCGTGTGCGCGATCGCCCGCGAACGGGGCGCGCTCTCGTTCGTGGATGACTACCACGGCCTCGGGATCCTCCCCCTCGACCTCCATGACCTCGGGTGCGACCTCTACACGGCCGGGGTCCTGAAATGGATGCTCGGTGGTCCCGGCTTGGTGTTCCTCTACGCCAGGCGAGAGCTGCTGCCTTCGCTGGAGCCGGCGGTGACCGGATGGTTCGCCACGGGGGAGCCGTTCTCCTTCGACACCGAGCATCTCGACTACCACCCCACCGCGCGGCGGCTGGAGCACGGGACGCCGCCCGCTCCGGTCTTCTTCATCGCTCAGGGCGGGATCGACATCATCTCCCAGGTCGGGCCGGCGACGATCCGGGCTCGCCAGGGCGAGCTCACCGATCACCTGATTGGCCGTGCGGACGAGGCGGGCCTCCAGGTCCGCACCCCTCGGAACAGAGACCTCCGGGGCGGCGTCGTCAACGTCAAGGTGGGCCCGGAGGCGGAGAAGATCTGCTACGAGCTCCTCGCCCGCGACGTCTGCACGGATTTCCGGGGCGACGGCCTCCGGATCAGCCCGCACTTCTTCAACACCGAGGACGACATCGACCGGTGCTTCGAGGAGCTCCGGCAGATCCTGTAGGTGTGGCGCCGGCGCGGGCGATGGTCAGCGCACGACGACGTGCACCCGCTGGGCCATGTTGTTCATGAAGCCGCCGAAGTTCCAGGATGGTTCGACCGGCTGCGTGTTGCCGTTATCGTCGGTCGCCCGGACGAGCAGCTCGTGTTCACCCCGCTCGGCGTTCCAGTCGAAGGACCACCCTCTCCACGAGGACGGTGACGGTGGCGCGGATCCGAGCTTGGCGTCGCCCCAGGCCCCTCCCCCGTCGTCGCTGATCTCGACGCGCGCGATGTGCCCCCAACCCGACCATGCGCGCCCGGTCAGCTCGCACGGTCCCGCGTCGACGTAGCGATTGCGGGCCGGGAAATCGGTGAAGCCCGGGGGGAGCATGAGCGCGCGAGGCGACTTCCGCGTCACGCGCGTGCCCGGGCCACCCTCCTCCTGACGGAGCTGGTACGCGGACAGCTGGAAGGCGTCGGATGGTTCTGCGATAGCCGTGATCCTCCGCAGCCACTTCACGCTGCACATCCCGTACCAGTCCGGCACGAGCAGGCGGATGGGGAACCCGTGCTGCGGCGGGAGCGGCTGCCCGTTGACCTCGTACGCCAGCAGGACATCGTCCCTGAGGATGTCGTCGAGCGCGAAGCTCCATTGGTAGTCGTGCTCAACCCCGCCCTGGATCCCGTGGTCCGCACCGGTGAAGAGGAGCTCGACCACATCCCGACCGAGCCCCGCCTCGTCGAGGATCGGACGGAGCGGGGTGCCGGTCCATTCGGCGTTCCCGACCGCCTCGAGGAGCCAGGGCTGGCTCACGGCCCGCGGCGACATCAGGGCTCGCCCGTTCCCGGCGCATTCCATCGTGACGGATCGGGTCACCGT
>JALZDC010000003.1 GCA_030862755.1 Actinomycetota bacterium | reverse complement strand
CTCTGGTCGCCTCGTTGATCCTCGGAGCGGCGGCGTTCACCGGCTCCGAGGGTGGCGCGATCGTCGGCGTGATGTTCCCCTTGTTCGTTCGCGCGGTCGGCGTGATCACGTCGATCATCGGCATCCTCGCCGTCACGCCCCGGAGCGAGACCGAGCACGGGATGAAGGCGATCAACCGCGGGTTCTTCCTGTCGGCGGCGATCTCCGCCGCGGCCGTATTCGTCATCTCGCAGGTCTACCTCGACGACTGGAAGCCGGCCGCGGCGGTCCTGATCGGCTTGCTGCTCGCGAGCGTGATCCAGGTTCTCACGCAGTACTTCACCGACACGAAGTACAAGCCCGTCCAGGAGATCGCCGAATCGACGGTGACGGGGCCGGCTACCACGATCCTCTCGGGATTCTCGGGGGGCCTGGAGTCGACCGTGTGGTCGGTGCTGATCATCGCCGGAGCGGTGATGGGCTCCTTCTACCTGGGCGACTCTCTCGCGGAGCGGCTGTACTTCATCGCCCTGACCGGCATGGGCATGCTGACCACCGTGGGCGTCGTGGTGTCGATGGACACGTACGGCCCGGTCTCGGACAACGCGCAGGGGATCGCGGAGATGTCGGGAGAGTTCGAGGGCCGGCCGGCCGAGATCCTCGGCGGGCTGGATGCGGTTGGCAACTCGACGAAGGCGATCACGAAGGGGATGGCGATCGCGACGGCGGTCCTGGCCGCCACGTCGTTGTTCGGTTCGTTCGCCGAGGCGGTGCTCGGAGCGATGGGTAGTCGGGCGGAGGAGTTCCCGATCCGTATCGACAACCCCGATGTGCTGGTAGGCCTGCTCCTGGGGGGCTCGGTCGCGTTCCTGTTCTCGTCGCTCGCGATCCGCGCGGTCGGGAGAGCCGCGATGCAGGTGGTCGTCGAGGTTCGGAACCAGTTCCGCGATCACCCCGGGATCATGGACTACACGGAGAAGCCGGACTACGGCCGGGTCGTCGACATCTGCACCCGTACGTCGCTCCGCGAGCTGATGACGCCCGGCCTGCTCGCGGTGCTGGGCCCGTTGATCGCGGGGTTCTTCCTCGGGGCCGAGGCGCTCGGTGCCTTCCTGGCCGGCGCGATCCTGACCGGCCAGCTGCTGGCCGTGATGCTCTCCAATTCGGGGGGCGCCTGGGACAACGCCAAGAAGTTCATCGAGGAGGGTCACTACGGCGGGAAGGGAAGCGAGGCGCACACCGCCGCGGTGATCGGCGACACGGTCGGCGACCCGTTCAAGGACACGGCCGGTCCGGCCCTCAATCCTCTGATCAAGGTGATGAACCTCGTCGCCCTGCTCATCGCCCCCATCGTGGTGGCGCATGCGGACGACACCGCGATCCGGGTGGCCGTTGTGGCGATCGCCGCGGTGGTGCTCGCGGCGATGATCTGGATCTCGAAGTCACGGAGATCGGAGCTCGAGGCCGAGATCAAACAGATGGACGCGGCCGGAGCGCCTTCGTAACCCGGTGGGTGTGTTCCGCCACCTCCTCGAGCGCCTGAACGAGAGCGACGAAACACGCCTCGCCGAGGAGACGCGCGCCTGGGCAGAGACGGTCAAGGGCTCCGTCCGGATCGTGGATGCGCCGTTGCGACAGCCGGTGCGGGTCGCGGGCGTCGTCAGGCGCATGACCGTGTTGCCGATGGAAGGGAAAGAGGCGCTGCAGGCGCTGGTCTCCGACGGCACCGGTGAGGTCACGATCGTGTTCATGGGGAGACGAGGCATCGGGGGCCTCTCGCTGGGAAAGCGGGTCGTCGTGGAGGGCGTACTCGGCGAGCACCGCGGGGTCGCCCGTTTGGTGAATCCGAGGCTCGAGTTCGCCGGTTAGCCGAGTCAGCCGCCGGCCGGGGTGTCCCGTTCGGTTGGACGTGGCTCACCCGAGCCGTCCGTGCCCATCACGGTGTCGCGGAGCGCCCGCTCGGATTCGACGCTCGAGAGCGCCACGATCTCATCGCCGGCGGCCAGCGCCGTTTCAGGCTGCGGGATCATCACATGTCCCTCGCGCAGGATCGCGACGAGCGTCGTGTCCGTCGGCAGCCGGAGCTCGTAGAGGGCCTTCCCGGCGTTGGGGGACTGCTCGGGCAGACGCATCTCGACCAACGCGACCTTGCCTCCCTCCAGGCGGAGGAGGCGAACGAGGTCGCCGACCGTGACAGCCTCCTCCACCATCGCCGTCAGGATGTGCGGCGGAGACACCGAGGCGTCCACGCCCCACTGCTCGTCGAAGAGCCACTCGTTCTTGGGGTGGTTGACGCGCGCCAGCACCCTCGGTACGCCGAACTCCTGCTTGGCCAACAGCGATGTCACGAGGTTGTCCTCGTCGTCGCCGGTCGCGGCCACGACCACGTCCGCCGCTCGCACGTCGGCGTTCTCGAGGATGCGTGGTTCGCATGCGTCGCCGTACACCACATGGGTATCGGGAGCCCACTGGCCGAGCTTCTCCGCGAGGTCCCGCCGCTGCTCGACGAGGGTGACCTCGTGCCCCCGCTCCGTCAGATCCTGGGCGAGGTGGCGTCCCACCGCACCTCCGCCGGTCACGACGACCTTCATCCGTGCTCGTCCGCCCCCAGGAGCTCGTCGACGAGGTCGAGCCCCTCCTTGGCGATCATCAGGATGAGGTAGTCGTTCGCTTGGAGCGTCGAGGACTCCGCCGGGATGAAGCCGCCGCCGCCACGTGAGATCCCGGCGACCCGGACCTTGCCGTCCACCTCGAGCGAAGACACGGGCTTCCCTGCCAGATGCGCCGGAACGGGCACGCGCAGGCGGAGGAGGTCGCCGCCGCCGAGCGTTTCGCGGATCTCCTCGCGATCGTGGAACAGCATCAGCTGGATCTGCTTCACGCCCCACCGCGTGGTCGCGACGGTCGGGATGTTGAGGCGCTCATAGATCTCGGCGCGGCGGGAATCGTAGATCCGGGCGATGACCTTCGGCACGTGGTAGTACTCGAGCGCGACGCGAGCCGAGACGATGTTGGAGTTGTCCCCGCTCGAGACAGCGACGAACGCGTCCGCGTCCTTGATGCCGGCATCCTCCAGCACGTCCCGGTCGAACCCGAGTCCGACGATCTGTCTCGCCTTGCCCGGAGGGTATGCGTGGAAGGCCTCCGGGTTCTTGTCGACGATGGCGACGTCGTGGTCCTCGGCGAGCGCGTTCGACAGCTC
>JALZDC010000455.1 GCA_030862755.1 Actinomycetota bacterium | reverse complement strand
CGATCGGGAGCGCGTGTTCGCCGCCGACGCGGTCAGCAACACCGACGGCTCGGATGCCTTCTCGGAGGAGTACCGGATCGTCCGGAAGGACGGACGCATCGTGTGGATCCTCGACGAAGCGAGGCTCGTGCGACCGGAGGACAGGCCCCCGTACTGGCAAGGGTTCCAGCTCGACATCACGGCGCGCAAGGAGGCGGAGCGGCGGCTCCAGGACGCCCACGAGCACCTTCGACTCATGGTGGACTCCGCGCTCGATGCCGTGGTCAGCATGGATACCGACGGCCTGGTCATCGGATGGAACCCCCAGGCGCAAACGACCTTCGGCTGGAGCGCCGAGGAGGTGATCGGACGATCGCTGGTGGACACGATCGTCCCCCACGCACTCCGAGCCGCCCACGTCGAAGGGCTCCACCGCTGGCGCGAGACGGGCGAGGGACCGGTCCTGAACTCACGGATCGAGATCCAGGCCCTCCGGAAGGACGGCCGCATGATCCCCGTGGAACTGGCCATCGTCCCCGTGGCGGTGGGCGATGAGACGGTCTTCTCGGGCTTCATCCGGGACATCAGCGAGCGCAAACGGGCACAGGAGGACCTGGAGCGGGCGCTCGAGGTCGAGCGAGAAGCGGCCGCGCGGCTGAGGATGCTGGACGAGATGAAGGACACGTTCCTCCAGGCCGTCTCCCACGATCTCCGGACTCCATTGGCGGCGATCCTCGGCATGGCGATCACGCTCGAACGCGGAGACGTGAGGCTGGCTCCCCAGGAGACGAGGGAGCTCGCGGGCCGGATCGAGCACAATGCTCGGCGGCTCGAGAGATTGGTCACGAATCTCCTCGATCTCGACCGACTCGCGCGCGGCGTCCTGACGCCGACCTTCGAGCCGACCGACGTCGGAGATCTGGTTCGCCGGATCGTGGCCGAATCGGATCAGTCGCACGACCAGGTGGAGGTCTCGACCGAGTCCGTCATCGTCCCGATCGATCCGCCGAAGGTGGAGCGGATCGTCGAGAATCTGCTCGCCAACGCCGTCAAGCACACGCCTGCCGGCACCTCCGTGCATGTGTCCGTCGCCGGTTCAGATCACGGGGTCATGATCGTCGTCGAGGATGCGGGAGGCGGTGTGCCTCTGGAGATGCGCGAGAAGATCTTCGAGGAGTTCCGTCAGGGAACGGATGTTCCCCAGGCCTCACCCGGCGTGGGGATAGGACTCTCGCTCGTGCGCCGATTCGCGGAGATGCATCACGGACGGGCGTGGGTCGAGGAGCGCGAGGGAGGCGGCGCGTCGTTCCGCGTGTTCCTGCCGAAGGTGCGCCCGTCGGGGGACGGCTAGAACCCCGTTCCCCGAGTGGGCTGTCAGAGGGTCGGCCAGGCTTCGACGATCGGGTGATCCTTGGAGGCGGGTCCCACCTGCGCGGCGCCTCCGGGAGAGCCGACAGCGCTGATGTCGTCGTTGAACCATTCCGCGTTGATCGCATTGAACTGCTTCCATTCGGCGGGCACATCGTCCTCGTAGAAGATGGCCGTCACGGGGCACACGGGCTCGCAGGCGCCGCAGTCGACGCACTCGTCGGGGTGGATGTAGAGCATGCGAGGCCCTTCGTAGATGCAATCGACCGGGCACTCATCGACGCACCCGCGGTCCTTCACGTCGATGCAGGGCTCTGCGATCGTGTAGGTCATCCCATTTACCCCTTTTCCACGGTGTCGGCCTTGCGAAGGGAGTGTACCGCCGCGACGTGCCTCGGCAAGGGTCAGGACGAGAACGTTCGGAGCACCGAGAGCGCTACCTCCCCGCCCTCGCCGGGAGCCAGGACCGGATAGACGACCGGCAGGTCCGCGCCGGCCCGGCGATAGGCCTCCAGGCGCTTTCTCGCCCGGTCATGGTCGCCTCGCAGGCACACGGCACTCACGATCGCCTCCGCAGAAGGCTCCACACCCATCGCCTCGAATTGCCGGGCGTAGGCGGGATACGAGGCGTACTCGCGTGCGGCGGCCAGCAGCGCTTCCTCCGAGCGTCCCGAGAAGGACGCGCGGACGTAGACCGCGATGGTCACGGCGTCGGGGTCGCGGCCGGACTCGCCGGCCGAAGCCCGGAGCGCGTCGCGAGCCTCCGCGACGCGATCCGGCGTGCACCAGTTGAGGATCACTCCGTCGGCGCTCCGGCCGCCGAGTCGGACGGCTCTGGGGCCTAGGGCCGCGATCCAGACCGGGACGGGAGCGGGGAGATGGAGCCTGAGGGCGGCGCCGGGGTCGCTGCCTCCGACCAGATCGCGGATGTCCCTCACATAGTTCTGGAG
>JALZDC010000393.1 GCA_030862755.1 Actinomycetota bacterium | reverse complement strand
CCGGCCGAAGGGCCGCTGCTACGATGACGCGACGCTCGGGCGAGTGGCGGAATTGGCAGACGCGCACGGTTCAGGTCCGTGTCCGGTAACCCGGGTGGGGGTTCAACTCCCCCCTCGCCCACCAGCGCGTCACGGTCGCCCCGCGCATCACCGTCGCCCGCCACCCTCGACTTCCCGCCGTGGGTGCCGTTGGACCACCGACCCGTGTCGGGACACCTCCGTTCGAGCCGGCACCGATCGGCGGCGTATACTCGGGCTCCCGCGAACCCCCACGTAGATGCCCGCATCCGCACCCATCGCCGCGTTGGAGCTGAGGGGCTCCACCCTCACGCTGGTCGCACTCGTGGCCATCGGGCTGTCGGTCGTGGCCGTGCTGTACGCGATCGCCAACTCCGGACGGGCCGGAAGCGCCGTGGGGGGGCGGGTGCGCCTCGATGAGACGCTCCGCGGGATCCTCCAAGGCCAATCTCAGCAGATCCAGCGCCTGGAACGCGCGATCAGGGCCCTTCACGGGACCGACAAGAAGCAGCAGACGCAGATCGAGGGGTCCGTAAGGAACGTGGCGCTGCTCCGCTACGACGCCTTCGAGGACGTGGGCGGCCGGCTCTCGTTCTCGTGCGCGCTGCTCGACGATCGAGGCAACGGGGTTGTCCTGACGTCGATCAACGGGCGTCAGGAGACCAGGGTCTACGCCAAGCCCGTCACGCAGGGGACGAGCTCGCACAACCTCTCCCTGGAAGAGGACGAAGCGATCCGGCGCGCGTTGGGTGGTCGGCAGGCCGCGGTTGAGGCCTGATGATCCGACGACGGGAAGACGTGGACGGTTCGGGCCGCGGTGGCGGTCCGAACCACGGACGAACGGAGGCAGTCATGGCAGAAGAGGGAGAGGTCACGATCGTCGGCGCCGGAGCGAGGCTGGACGGCAACGTCGTGTCTGCCGGGAACCTCAGGATCGACGGACAGGTGAAAGGCCAGATCAACGCGGAGGGCGACGTGGCTCTTTCTCCCCGGAGCCAGGTCGAGGCGGACATCCGAGCCCAGAACGTCAGCATCGCCGGTCGCTTCAAGGGCTCCGTCCAGGTCAAGGGCAAGGCCCATCTCGCCAGAGGGGGCCGGATCGACGGCGACATCACCTCCAAGACGCTCGTGGTGGAGGAGGGGGGCATCTTCCACGGGCAGAGCATCATGGACGGCTCGTCTCCCGAGGAGAGTGCTCGCGGACAGGGCGCAGCCCACCCGAAGACCGAGGAGAAGCGTGACGAGCCAGAAGTGAAGGTCCCGTAGTTGCTCGACATCAAGCGGATCAGGGAGGACCCCGATCCTTTCCGGGCCGCTCTCGCGAGGCGGAACCTGTCGGATGCCGTGGATCGGCTGCTCCACGCCGATGAGCGGCGACGATCGCTCATGGCCCGGGTCGAGGAGCTGCGAGCGGAGCAGAACCGAACGTCCAAAGCGATCGGCGCCGCACAGGGTGACGAGAAGCAGGAGCTGATCGACGAGGTCGCGAAGGTCTCCGCCGAGCTGAAGGAGCTCCAGCCGCCGCTCGAAGAGGCGCAAGCGGAGCTCCAGCGGCTCCTGGCAGAGACGCCCAACGTTCCGCACGAGAGCGCGCCGGACGGGTTCACGGAGGAGGACGCCGTCGAGATGAAGCGCAACCACGCGGAGCCGCCGGCGTTCGACTTCGAGGCTCGTGATCACGCGGAGCTGGGCGCGCTGCTCGGGATGATGGATACCGAGAGAGGTGCCCGGACGTCCGGATCGAGGTTCGTCTACCTGATGGGCGATCTCGTGTTCGTTCAGTTCGCGCTGATGCGCCACGCGATGGACGTCGTGTTCGAGCGTGGCTTCTCCCCGATGATCCCGCCGGTGCTCGTACGCGAGGATGCGATGTACGGGACCGGTTTCTTGCCGACGGATGCGGTGAACATCTACGTGACCCGGGAGGACGAGCTTTACCTGGTGGGAACGTCGGAGGTATCGCTGGCCGCGTTCCATCTCGGCGAGATCGTGGAGGAACGCGACCTGCCGATCCGATACGCCGGGTACTCCAGCTGCTTCCGTCGGGAGGCAGGTTCCTACGGGAAGGACCTCGGGGGGATGTTCCGGGTCCATCAGTTCGACAAGGTGGAGATGTTCGTCTTCTGCACGCCCGAGACGTCATGGGACGAGCACGAGCGCATCCTCGCGATCGAGGAAGAGATCATCGGAAACCTCGAGATCCCGTACCGGGTGGTCAACATCGCGGCCGGCGATCTCGGCGGCTCGGCGGCGAAGAAGTACGACATCGAGGCGTGGCTGCCGGGTCAGGAACGCTACCGCGAACTCACGTCGTGCTCCAACACGACCGACTACCAGGCACGGCGGATGCAGACGCGCGTGCGGCGCACCGAGGGGAACGTCGAGGTGCTCCACACCTTGAACGGCACCGCGACCGCGATCGGCCGGACGCTGATCGCGATCCTGGAGAACCACCAACGCGTGGATGGAAGTGTGGAGGTCCCCGCGAAGCTGCACCCGTACCTCCCCGAGCGAGCCCGGCTGCTCACCCCGAGGTCCGCCGCCTAGCGGCCGACTTCGCTAGCGGAGGTGCGGTCCTCGACCGACGGCTCCGTCCGTTCGTCTTCCTGTGTCTCGATCCGCGGCTCCGGCCGCGTCTCGTGTTCCATCCGAGACGCGGTCACGTCGACCGCGATACCATGCCAGACTTCCGGGATCGCGCCGGGCGGCGAGACCCGACGGCCGAAGGCATGAAGCCATCGGATATCACCGTCGCGTCGGAGGATCCGGTAGGTGTCCTCCCAAACCCCCGATCGGGCTGAGCCGGACAGGGTCTTCCTCACGCGGGCCCGATCGTCCGGATGGACGATCCGGGGGAAGTGCCTGCGCTCGACCATGAGCTCCTCGGGCGTGTAGCCCAAGATATCGAAGGTCTGCGGACCGATGTACGTGTAGTGCTCGAACCCCGTCTGCGGATGGATCGTCTCGGACCACGGGATCACCAACGCGCCCTCGAGCGCTTGCCGCTGGCTCCTCTCGGAGTGTTCGAGGTGTGCCCTGGGCTCCTCGTCATCGGTCGTGTCGAGCATGACGCCCAGGAACCTCGACGGTCTCCCGAGCGGGTCCCGCTCGAGCATGCGACCCGTGTCGAGGACCCAGATCAGCGTCCCGTCCGAGCGGATCATCCGGTAGCGGGTGCTCCACGGTTCTCCTGTCCGCCAGCTCTGTTGCATGGTCTGGGCCACGCGGTCGCGATCGTCCGGATGCACCATGTCGAGCCAGCCCTCCGACTGGTGGAGCAAGTGCTCCAGGGGGTATCGAACGAGCTCGGCAGCCTGCGGACTGATGTAATCCACGTTGACCGTTGGCTGGGCCCCGTCTGCATACGTCAGCCCGAAGGAAATAGCGATCACGGGCCCGCGCTCGGCGAGCGTCCGGAAACGATCCTCGGCGGCTTCCGCGTACGACTCGGCATCCTTCCGCGCCGTGATGTCGAGCATCACCCCTTGGAACGAGGACGGGTCGCCACGCTCCGTCCTCGAGATCAGGGAGGCATGGTCGAGGACCCAGACCACGCTCCCGTCCTTCGCGAGGAATCGGTACTCCATCAGGAAGGGATGGCCCGTCCGCGCGCTCCGATCGATGGCTTCCCTTACTCGCGCCTGATCGTGGGGATGGATGCGGTCCGACGCGTGCCATCCATCAGGTGAGAAGCCGAGCACGTCCTGGATGCGCGGGCTCACGTAGGCGAACGAACGGGGCTCGGCATCGGGATGCACCTCCCAGACGTAGGCGATGCCGGGCATGTTTTCCACGAGCCGCCGGTACCGCTCCTGCACCTGTCTGAGCTCGTCTTCCATGCGTCGACGCTCGCCGATCTCCAGCGCCATCAGCTCGTTCGCTTCCTGGAGCTCGTTGGTCCTTTGCGCCACTCGCCGCTCGAGGTCCTCCTTGTGGAGAAGTAGCATCTCCCTCGCGTCGTGCTCCGCCGTGATGTCGATCATCACCCCGTGCCAGGCGGCAGTGCCGCCGGCGCGGCCGCGGATCAGGGTCGCGCGGTCGTGGACCCACACGACCCTCCCGTCGCTCGCGATCAATCGGTACTCGAGGTCCCATGGCTCGCCGGTCTCGCTGTGCCGATCGTGCGCGGCGAGCACCACTTCGCGGTCGTCGGCATGGAGAAGCTCGATCCAGATGTCGGGCTGGTCGAGCCATTCCGCCCGCGAGTAGCCGAGGACCTGCTCCACGTGAGGACTGACGTAGAGCGTGCGGCGTTCGTCGTCGGGGTCCATCTCGTAGACCACGGCGGGGACCCGTTCGACGAGCGCACGGTAGCGGGACTCCGACGCGCGCCCGTCCTCCTCGGAGCGCTTCTCCGTGGTGAGGTCCTCGATCACCCCTTGCCACGCCAGCCGGCGACCCGACTCGCTGAGCACGAGAACGCTGGATTCTCGGATCCATACCACTTCCCCGTCGGGGCGGAGCAGCCGGTACTCCGCGCGGAACGGCGTACCTCTCTTCCACGCGTCCTCCCAGGTGCGCCAGAACCCATCCTGATCCTCCGGATGGATCGAGCGGAACCAGAGCCCGCGGTCGGTGAGCAAGCTCGCCTGCGGATGACCGAGGACCTTCTCGACGTTTGGGCTGATGTACACCGTCTCCCCCTGGTACTCGTCCGTGTCGACGAAGACCACCACGGGAAGTTGTTCGACGAGCTCGCGGGTTCGCGACCGGGACGCGAAAAGGCCGAGCGGCGGCTCGAGCCCCGAGGCGTCGGGCGTCTCAGACATCGGTTGAGCCTACCCCGAGCTGCGTTCCGGGCTCCAGGCCCGACGTACCGTCCTTACGGGAGGATGGCCTAGCGGACGAAGGCGACGGTCTTGAAATGTGAATCTGGCCCCGCGCTACCGCCACTGACCTGAGGAAACGTCGCGCGGCCGACCCGTCCCGGCACCGCTTCGCGGGGGTTCGGTAGCCGTTCGGTGGCAGTCGCGGCCCAGCCCCGTCCCGGCGTGTCACCCGGGCCCTTCCTACTGGGTGGTAGACAAGCTGGCAGGCCCGTCGCCTTGTAGCGCTGGACTGGCCTGGGGGGCTGGGCTAGGTTGGGGTAGTCGGCCTCGGTTTCGATGCATGTGGGTCGGGGGAAACGTGGGCACTCCTTGCTCGCCCGGTGTGTATATCGGAGCTGGAGGGCTCGCACTCGCCGGTATCGCCCTGATCGCCTACTTCGCGGGCCGCGAGAGGTCGCGAACCAAGGTTCTCCTCTTGGGCGGCGCGGGTCTCCTCAGCGCGGTTCTAATAGTGATAGGAGTCGAGCTGAAGCTCAAAGAGGAACATGAAGTCGTGAAGAGTGCTGCGGGTACGCAAGTCGTGTGCCATCACGGGTAAGGAGCACGTTCTGTAGCCGCAGGTAGATCGCTGCCTGGACTGGGAAGCCACGGTCGTGTCTACGTCGGCAGGTCCGACTGCTGGGGGCTGGATGGCGATGGGGACGGAATCGGCTACGAATGATGGTTCGGTAGCAGTTCGGCAGCGGCCGGCAAGTGCGCCGTCCATTGGCCCTGGAAGATGTCGTCATTCCCGCAGGTAGTCTGCCTCCGGGAGGATGGCCGAGCGGACGAAGGCGACGGTCTTGAAAACCGTTAGCGGGGCAACTCGCTCGTGGGTTCGAATCCCACTCCTCCCGCGATCTCATGCTCCGTATCCTGAGGGATGTGATCGGAGTCCCCTCGAACGACCGCTTCCTACGAGCGCTCAGGCGTCAGCGCGTGGATCGCACCCCCGTGTGGTTCATGCGTCAGGCGGGTCGGTACCTCCCCGAATACCGCGAGCTTCGAGGGACCGCGGACATCCTCGACGCCTGTCGCCAGCCGGAGCAGGTCCTCGACCTCACCCTGCAGCCGCTCCGCCGCATGCCCATCGATGCCGCGATCCTCTTCTCCGACATCATGGTGCCGATCGCCGCGATCGGTCTGGCGGTCCGGATCGAGGCAGGGCGTGGCCCGGTGTTGGACGAGCCGATCCGAGACGCCGATAGCGTGGCGCGGATCCGGCCCTTGGATCCCGACGCCGACGAACCGTTCGTGTCGGAGGCGATCCGGCTCCTCGTGAAGGAGCTGGAAGTGCCGCTGATCGGGTTCTCGGGGGCGCCGTTCACGCTCGCCAGCTATCTGATCGAGGGAGAGCCGAGCCGCACCTTCGCCCGCACGAAGGCGCTGATGTACGGGGAGCCGGCGGTGTTCGAGCAACTCCTGGGGTCGCTCGTCGACATCGTGGTCGCTCATCTCCGTGCACAGGTGGAGGCGGGTGCGCATGCGGTGCAGGTCTTCGACTCGTGGGTGGGGACGCTGGATCGAGACGACTATCGCCGGTTCGTGCTGCCTCACATGGCGAGACTGTTCGAAGGGATCGCCGGCAGGAGCGTGCCGGCGATCCATTCGGGGGTCGGCACCGGCCACCTCCTCGACCTGATGCGGGAGGCGGGGGGCGACGCCTTCGGCGTCGACCATCGCCTCCCGCTCGACGACGCCTGGGTGAGGGTCGGCCACGACCGGGCCATCCAGGGGAATCTGGATCCCGCCGTCCTCCTCGGCCC
>JALZDC010000449.1 GCA_030862755.1 Actinomycetota bacterium | reverse complement strand
GCCAAACGCCCTCCGGCGTCGAGGTCCCCTCCGAGGCGGTCCCGGCGACGAGCCAGGAGGCCTCCGGCGTCGAAATCCCCCCCGAAGCGATCCCGGCTCCCGCCACGTCGGCCGGGGCGATCAGCGATGCGCCGCACGCGGCCAGCGCCTCGAGCGTCGACGTCACGATGCTCCGGCGTTCGTGGCCGTCGTTGCTCGATCACCTCAGCCAGGCCGGGCAGCCGGTGCTCCGGGCCCTCCTGGAGAGCGCCACGCCGGCGTCGTTCGACGGAGAGACCCTCGAGCTGGCCTTCCCGCCCTCGTTCCGGAACAACCTGCGGCAGGTGTCCAGCCGCTCGGACAAGTTGCAGTCGGCCCTCGGCGACCTCTTCGGCATCCGGCCGAGGATCGAGAGCGTGACCCGCGAGGCGCACGCGGGCGCCACCGAGCCCGCCGCGACCGCGTTCGTCGAGGAGGCCGAGGAACCCAGCGAGGAGGAGGCATTGAAGCGCCTCAAGGACGTCCTGGGCGCCACTCCCGCCGATGAACCGAACGATCCCGAGGACTGATCCCGTGTACGAGGGTCCGATCCAGGAGCTCATCGACCAGTTGGCGCGCCTGCCGGGCGTGGGTCCGAAGTCCGCGCAGCGTCTCGCGTTCTGGATCGTGAAGGCGACGCCCGAGGACGCGAAGCGTCTGGCCGCGGCGATCGTGCAAGCGAAGGACCGGATCTCGTTCTGTCGCGAGTGCGGGAACGTCGCGGAGGGCGAGCTCTGCCGGATCTGTCGAGATGAGTCGCGCGACCGAACGTTGCTCTGTGTCGTCGAGGAGCCGAAGGACGCGGCAACGATCGAGAAGGCCGCTCTCCACAAAGGTCGGTACCACATCCTCGGCGGCGCGATCAGCCCGTTGGACGGGATCGGGCCCGACGACCTGCGCGTGCAGGAGCTGCTCGACCGTGTCGATCGCGATCGCGTCACCGAGGTGATCCTCGCGACCAACCCCAACCTCGAGGGCAACGCGACGGCGATGTACGTGGCAGCGCTGTTGAAGCCCCTCGGGATCCGTGTCACGAGGCTCGCGAGCGGTCTCCCGGTCGGGGGCGACCTCGAGTACGCAGACGAGGTGACGCTCTCGCAGGCCCTGGAAGGCCGGCGGGAGATCTAGCAGATCAGACGGTGGGGCGGCGCCGCCGCACGGCCCAGACGGCCATCCAGACGACCGCTGCGATCACCGTGAGTGGGATCAGGTACCCGAGCCCGACGATCACCGCCCCGACGATCCGAAGGAATCCCTGGACGGCCAGGTGGAACGAAGAGCCGAGATCGGGGTTGTCTATCTCTTTTTGAGCGATGGCGTCGGGGGCGTTGCGCTCCTGGATCGACACGCGGAGGGTCGACTCGGCGGCCTGGTCGTTGATGAACCTGATCTGGCCCTGGATCTGCTCGATGCGGAGTTGGACGTCGTCAAGCTGACTCCCTAGCCGCAGGATCTCCTCCGTCGTGTTCGCCTGTTGGGAAAGGTTGGACAGGAGAGTCTTGCGTCCCTGGAGGATGCGCAGGCGTGCGTGCTGGTCGATGAACTCGGCCGTTACGTCTTCACTCCGGATCTCTTGGAACCGCACGTGGGTGGCGAGGTCGCGGATGTCGCCGAGGGCTCGATCGAACCTCTTCGCCGGGATCCGGAGGACGAACGTCCCCGATCGATCGTTGTTCGTCGACGAGGAGAAAATGAATCCACCGTGCCGCTCGGCGATGAAGGTGAGGTCGCCGACGGTGTCATCGAACTTGTTGTCGGGAACGACGATGTCCATGCGCCCGTCCCGGACGATCTTCGAGAGATCCTGTTGCTGACCTCGGATCGTCCCGGGAGGCGCATGCTCTACGAAAACAGGAGTGTCGTGGTAGTCGATGCCGCCGGCTGCGGTTGGCGCCCGCGAAGCCTGCGGTTGAGTCGCGGATCTTGCTCCTCCGCTAGGCCCATCCATGGATGCTGAGAGCATCCCGTCCGAGCCTCTCACGACGAAGCCGATCGCACCCGCCACGACCAGGAACGCGGCGGCGACGCCGGCGACGCGGATCCACGTGCGCCCCGCGTTCCGCCGGATCGCGCCCTGGAGGGTCGCGCGCTCGAGGCGCGTCGTCTCGCGGGCGCTTGCGTCCTTCAGGTCGGACTCCAGTTGCTGGAGGTACTCGATGTCGGTGTTCATGTCTCCTTCTCCGTCGCCGGCTGCAGCCCTCGCTCCTGGAGCAAGAACGCCAAACGCCGCAAGCCCCTGCTCACCCGCTGCCGTGCGTTGTCCTCGCTGCACGACAGTCGCCGGGCGACCTCGGGGTACGAGAGCTGTTCGATCACCCGATAGCGCAGGGCATCGCGATGGTCATCGCGGAGCGTCCCGAGCGCTTCGGTGATCGCCGCGCGTATCGGCTCGAAGTCGACGAGGTCCTCGATCCGCTCGTAGTCGGTGGGCGGGAGCTCGCGCTCCGGCATCCCGAGACGCCGGCGCGCCGCCCTGTCCACCCGGCCTGCGCGGAAGAACCGGCCGAGCTGATGCCTCGCAACCCCGTAGATCCATGCCACGCCGTTCGCTCCCGTGTCCCGATAGGTCGTCCTCGATGCGAAAGCCTGCGCGAACGTCTCGGCGGTGAGCTCGGCCGCGGTCTCCGGGTCGAGCGTGCGCCGGGCGAAGTAGCGGAGGAGATCCTCGGCGTGGCGCCGGTACAACTCGGTGAACACGCCGGGCTCTGCCGCGGACGCCGCGAGGAGCTCGCTATCGCTGCGCTGGTCCTCCAACCCGTCTCCGATGTGGGTTCACCCGTACCATGCCCCGAACCGAGCCGGTGTGACAGGCGGTAGACGCGGTTGGCGAAGGACTCGTTCCCACGACAGAAGGCACGGACGCGAGGGTTCACCCTCGGCGCGCCTCGCAGCTTCCGTGTCGCCGAGGACGGATCTCGCGTGGCGTTCATCCGGTCGCGGGCCGGGGATGATCCCGAGGGCTGCCTGTGGGTGCTCGATCTCGCCTCCGGGGAGGAGCGCTCGATCTTCGATCCGGCGGCAGCCGGCGAAGAGGACCTCACTCAGGAAGAGCGGGATCGGCGTGAGCGCATGCGCGAGCAGCTCACGGGTGTGACGACCTACGATGCCGATCCGGCGCTCAAGCTCGCGACGTTCGTCCTCGGCGGGCGTCTCCACGTAGCGGACCTCGTCGAAGGCGGCGCACGGCCGCTGGAAGGATCCGTCGACGGTGCGTTCGACGCGCGGCTCGACCCGACCGGCCGCCGCGTAGCGTACGTCGTGGGCGGGACCCTTCACGTGCAGGACCTTCTCCTGCACGATCGGGCCGGCGGGTCGACCCGCGTCCTGGCGCACGACGACGATCCCGATATCCATTGGGGCCTCGCGGAGTTCGTCGCCTCAGAAGAGTTGGAGCGGCATCGCGGGTACTGGTGGTCGCCCGACGGTGAGCGGATCGTCGCGGCTCGAGTGGACGAGCGCCCGGTCCTCACCTGGTACATCGCTTCGCCCGTCGATCCGGCGACACCGCCGCGCCCGATCCGCTACCCGCAGGCGGGGACGGACAACGCGGACGTCTCGCTGTCGGTCCTCGGGCTCGACGGATCCCGCGTCGACATCGATTGGGATCGCGAGGCCTTCTGCTATCTCGTCAACGTCACGTGGAACGATCGGTGTCATCTCACCCTGCTCGTGCTGTCTCGGGACCAGAAGCGCTGGCTCGTCCTCGAAGCCGACCCCGGTTCCGGGAAGACGCAGACGATCTTCGAGGACTCGGCCGAGCACTGGCAGACGATCGTCACCGAGGTGCCGGATCGGCTCCGCGACGGGCGGCTGGTCTTCGTCGACGAATCGGAGGAGACCCGACGCATCACGCTCGACGGCGAGCCCGTCACACCGCCGGGACTCCAGGTCGCCACCGTGTTCGACGTCGGCGACGATGTCCTGTTCTCGGCGAACGAGGACCCCACGGAGCTGCACGTCTGGCGCGGCGCGGGCGGCGAGGTGACCGATGTGCCCGAACCACTCACGACCGAGCCCGGCGTGCACC
>JALZDC010000446.1 GCA_030862755.1 Actinomycetota bacterium | reverse complement strand
GACCTGGGGTTTGTTGATCCGTCCGTGTGGCGCAGGCACACCTGGTGATGGTCGGGCGGAGTGGCCGGCATCCCCGTGATCGGGGTCTTCTTGATCTTCCAGCGGAGGATCCTCGCAGGCATCGCGTGACCGGGATGAGGGCTGAAGCCAAGGGCAGCGGCGATGTGTGTACGCAGCAACCGCCCGTCACCTGTTTCGCAGGTCACGGGCGGTTGCGACGGAATCGGACCAGGTCGGAGACCTGCCCGCATTACACGTCGTAGTAGAGCTCGAACTCGTGTGGGTGCGGACGCAGCTGAACGGGCAGGATCTCCTGGGTGCGCTTGAACTCGATCCAGGTCTCGATCAGGTCGGGGGTGAACACGTTCCCCGCGGTGAGGAAGTCGTGGTCGCGCTCGAGGTTGTTGAGCACCGCGTCGAGGGAGGTCGGGACCTGCTCGATGTCGGCCATCTCGTCCGGCGGCAGCTCGTAGATGTCCTTGTCCACCGGCGCGGCGGGCTCGATCTTGTTCTTGATGCCGTCAAGTCCGGCCAGCAGCAGTGCCGAGAACGCCAGGTAGGGGTTGGACGAGGGGTCGGGGCAGCGGAACTCGATGCGCTTGGCCTTCGGGTTCGAGCCGGTGATCGGGATCCGCACGCAGGCCGAACGGTTGCGCTGGCTGTAGACCAGCGAGATCGGGGCCTCGAAGCCCGGCACCAGCCGGTGGTAGGAGTTCACCGTCGTGTTCGTGAACGCCAGCAGCGACGGCGCGTGCTTGAGCAGCCCGCCGATGTAGTAGCGGGCGAGGTCGGAGAGGCCGCCGTACCCGGTCTCGTCGTAGAACAGCGGCTCGCCGGCGTTCCACAGCGACTGGTGGCAGTGCATGCCCGAGCCGTTGTCGCCGAAGATCGGCTTCGGCATGAACGTCGCGGTCTTGCCGTTGCGCCAGGCGACGTTCTTGACGAGGTACTTGAACTTCATGACGTTGTCGGCGGTCACGAGCAGCTCGTCGAAGCGGAAGTTGATCTCCGCCTGCCCGGCGGTGCCGACCTCGTGGTGGGCGCGCTCGACGACGAGGCCGCTCTTCTCGATCTCGGTGACGATCTCGTCGCGGAGGTCACCGAAGTGGTCGTACGGCGCCACGGGGAAGTAGCCGCCCTTGTACTTCACCTTGTAGCCCCGGTTGTTGTCCTCGGAGCCGGTGTTCCAGGCGCCGGCCTCGGAGTCGATGTGGTAGAAGCCGGCGTTCTGCTTGGTCTCGAAACGGACCGAGTCGAAGACGTAGAACTCCGCCTCGGGTGCGAAGTAGGCGGTGTCACCGATGCCGGTGCTGGCGAGGTAGGACTGCGCCTTGCGCGCGATGTTGCGCGGGTCGCGGGAGTAGGCCTCTCCGGTGAGCGGGTCGTGGATGAAGAAGTTCACGACCAGGGTCTTCGCGGCGCGGAACGGGTCGAGGTAGGCCGTCGTGGGGTCGGGGAACAGCGACATGTCGGACTCGTGGATGGCCTGGAAGCCGCGCACCGAGGAGCCGTCGAAGTTCAACCCGTCGTCGAAGACGGCCTGGTCGAAGGACGAGACCGGCACCGTGAAGTGCTGCATCACCCCGGGCAGGTCACAGAACCGGACATCGACCATCTCGACACCTTCGTCCGAGATGAACTTCAGCAACTCGTCGCTGTTTGCGAACATTCGTCCTCCTCGGCCGCATCCGGGGCGACCAGCAAAAGTCGGGGCTGGCGAAAAAGTGGGTGCGACTCTGCACCGCACCTGTCCGCAACCTAGGCAGGGGCAGTTTCTTGACCGTATCCGGTTTGTTTCGCCGATGTAACAGGGTCCGGCGGGCGGGCACGGGCGGTGCCGTCGGTAGCCTGTCGCGGTGCCCGCGCCGCCGAACGAGACCGCGTCCTGGGGCCGCCGCATCCTCGCCCTGATCGTCGACTGGTTCGCCTCCACCCTGGTCGTGGTGGTCCTGCTCGGGCCCGACGGCTGGAGCGAGAACCGGTTCTCCAGTGCCTACACGCTGATGGTGTTCGCGTTCGAGTCGGGCGTGCTGACCGCCCTGGCCGGTGGGTCGTTCGGCAAGCTCGCCACCCGGCTCCGCGTCGTACGCAACGACGGCAGCGGACGGCCGGTCGACCTCCTGCGCTCGCTGTTGCGCCAGGTGATGGTGTGCCTGGTGATCCCGCCCCTCGTATTCCGTCCCGACGGCCGTGGCCTGCACGACCTGGCGGCGGGATCGGTGACGGTCACGATCCGGCCGTCAACCTGACCAAACTCCATCGGCGCTTTCGGCCCGCGGTTATCGTGGGGTGGACCATCGCACCTGACCTCGGAGACCCCTCATGCGCCGTTCCCTGACCCTGCGCCGGAGCCTGGCGGCCCTCGCGCTCCCGCTGACGCTCGGCGGGCTCGTCGCCTGCGGATCCGACGACGAGGGCGCCGACCCCTCGGCGTCGTCGAGCTCGGCCACCGAGTCCGAGGAGTCCCCGGAAGCCGAGGCGGGCGGTGAGGTCGACAAGGCCCAGTTCGTCGACGACCTGAAGGCGGGCCTCGAGGCCTCCACGACGGCGAAGATGACCATGCACATGGACATGGGTGGCCAGGCGCTCCACGCCGACGGCGCCGTGGACTACACCACCAGCCCGCCGCAGATGGCCATGACGATGGAGTCGCCGGCCGCCGCCGGCGAGTCGATCGAGATGCGGCTCGTCGACGAGATCCTCTACATGAACATCGGTCAGATGACCGGCAACAAGTTCATCAAGTACGACCTGTCCGACCCGAGCAACCTGCCGCCCGGCATGGACCAGCTCACGGCGACGATGAACCCGCTCGCGGCGTTCGACTCGTTCGAGGAGGGCGTCCAGTCGGTCGTGTTCGTGGGCGACGAGGACGTCGACGGTGAGCAGCTCGGACACTACGAGATCACGGTCGACACCTCGAAGATCGAGCAGTTCAAGGACTTACAGACCCAGGCCCAGCTGCCCGAGACCGTCGCCTACGACCTGTGGCTCGACGACCAGGACCGCATGCGGAAGATGACCATGTCGATGGACATGGGTGGCGCGCCGATGG
>JALZDC010000373.1 GCA_030862755.1 Actinomycetota bacterium | reverse complement strand
GTCCCGGAACGTGCGCGAAGAACGCTTCGACGCTCTGCGAGTGATACAGCGCGCCGTGAACGCCGCCCCCATACGGCGCGCGGATCACGAGCGGGACACCGAAGTCTCCGCCGCTCCGGTAACGGATGCGAGCTGCTTCGGACACGATCTGGTTGAAGGCGGGGAAGATGAAGTCGGCGAACTGCATCTCGGCCACCGGGCGGAGGCCGTCGACCGCGAGGCCGATGCCCACCCCGGCGATGAGGCACTCGTCCAGCGGGGTATCGATGACGCGCTCGGGGCCGAATTCATCGAGGAATCCCATGGTCACCCGGAAGACCCCGCCGCGGGCGCCGACATCCTCTCCCAGCACCACGACGCGATCGTCGTTACGCATCTCCTCTTGGAGCGTGTCGTGGATCGCAGTCACCACATTCTTCTCGGCCACGACTACTCCACCTCCAGTTCCGCGAAGACGTGCTTGGCCGCGTCCGCCGGATCGGGGAAGTCGGCGTCCTCGGCCTCTTTGGCCTCCTTGGCGACGACGGCGGTGATCTCCTCGCGCGACTCGGCGATCTTGGTGTCGTCGATCAGATCGACACCCTTCAAGTAGGTCTCGAAGCGCGGGATGGGGTCCTTCTCCTTCCACTCCGCGACCTCTTCACGAGACCTATAGGTTCGGTCGTCGTCGTCGGAGGTGTGGGAGTAGTACCGATAGGTCCGCAGCTCGATCAGGGACGGACCTTCACCGGCCCGGGCCCTGTCGACGGCCTCCTTGGCGTAGCGATAGCTCTCGAGGACGTCGTTGCCGTCGGCGCGCGCGCCCGGGAAGCCATAGCCGCGCGCTCGCTCGAATACCGCGCCGCCGACCTGCTGCGATTCGTGCACGCTGATCGCGTACTGATTGTTCTCGCACACGAACACGAGCGGTAGCTTGTGGATGCCGGCGAAATTCATCGCTCCGTGCCAGTCCCCCTCCGAGGTCCCACCTTCGCCGAACCAGGTCCCGACGACGGCATCCTCCTTCTTGATCTTCTTGGAGAGAGCGATCCCGGCGGCGTGGAGGCATTGCGTTGCGATCGGCGACGACCCGGTGATGATGTTGCGCCGCTTCGATCCCCAGTGAGCCGGCATCTGACGCCCGGCCGACGACGGATCCTCCTTCTTGCCGAACAATCCGAAGAAGATCTCCCGCGGGGTGAAGCCGGCGACGAGAACGAGGGCCATGTCCCGGTAATAGGGACAGAAGACGTCCTTGCCGCGCTCGAACGCCCACGCCGAACCCACCTGGGCCGCCTCGTGACCCGATACCGGGACCACGAAAGGCGCCTTTCCCTGCCGGTTCAACGCCCACTGCCGCTCGTCGCAAGCGCGCGCCAGCAGCATGAAGCGGTACATCTCGAGAAGGTCTTCCTCCTTCAACCCGAGATCTGTGTGCAGGTCTTTCGTCTTAGCCGCCACGACGTTTCTCCTCCTCGAGAAATCGATCAGCTACAGGTTGTCCGCCGGAGCCGGCACCAACGAGCAGCCGGGCTCGATCACGTTTCCTTGCATCGCCGGGACCTCCACGGCGCGGACCACGCCGTCCCCTCGCAACGTCCGGGGATGAGCCCAGACCAACGTCCGGCCGAAGACCTCCGCCGCATGAGCCGCCGCGAGGTTAGCGACTTCCTTGGTGGAGTATCTGCGCCCGGTCAGAGCCTCGATCGAAGTCACCCACCGGCCCTGGATCCCGCAGGGAACGATCCCCTCGAACATCGATAGGTCGGTGGTGACGTTGAAGGCGAAGCCGTGCATCGAGATCCCTCGGGTGATCTTGACGCCGATCGCCCCGATCTTGTCCGACCCTACCCACACACCCGTGTGATCCGGGTCGCGCACCGCCTCGACCCCGAGAGCCGCCGCCGTGCGGATCAACACCTCTTCGAGGTCGCGGAGGTACCGAACCACGTCGTAGCGCTCTCCCAGGGACAGGATGGGGTACCCCACGAGCTGCCCGGGCCCGTGGTAGGTGGCCCGGCCGCCGCGGTCGACCTGGAACAACGAGATCCCGCGGGCGCCTCGCTCCACCTCCCCGTAGACGAGGTCGTCGGCGACCCCCCGGCGGCCGATCGTGTAGGTCGGCGGATGCTCCAGCAGCATGAGCGTGTCCGGGCGCTCGTCCTCGAGCCGGGCGAGGAACAGCTCGCGCTGCCACGACCAGGCCGCCGGATAGTCCACGCGACCCAGCCATGCAGCCGCGAGGGCCGGGCTCCCGTTCACGTCGCCGAGCTCATAGGTAGGGAGACAGCTCGGAGGAGAAGTCGGTCGTCTCGATCCGCTCCCGCAGCGCAGCGAGGAACTTGGCCGCCTCGGCCCCGTCGATGGCGCGGTGGTCCCACGCCATGGGCAGGAACCCCATGCTCCGGATCGCGATCGCATCGTCGTCGGTGACCACGACCCGCTTCTGGATCGCCTCGAAGGCGAGGATCGCGGTTTGGCCCCTGGGGATGATCGGGACCGACATGATCGACCCGAATGGGCCCGGGTTGGTGATGGTGAAGGTGCCCCCGGCGAGATCGTCCGGCATCAGCTTCTTGCTCCGGGCCCGGGTGGCGACGTCGTTGATGGCCCGGGCGAGGCCGGCGAGGTTCTTCTCGTCGGCGCCGTGGACCACCGGGACGATCAAACCCCCGCCTTCGAGTGCAACCGCGATGCCGAGGTTCACGTAGTGCTTGAGGATGTTCGCCTGCTTGCCCTCGTCGTAGGTCGCGTTGACCTCGGGCATTTCGAGCAGCGTCTCGCACACAGCTTTGGCGAGGAACGGCATGTACGTGAGGTTGAAACCCTCGCGCGCTTTGAAGTTGGCCTTCGCCGCGGTGCGCAAGGCGACGATGTTGCTCCAGTCGGCTTCGACCGCGTTCCAGGCCCGGGCCATCTCGAGG
>JALZDC010000368.1 GCA_030862755.1 Actinomycetota bacterium | reverse complement strand
TCGCCGATGCGCTGCGGCCGGACGGTGTGTTCCTGATGGTGGACATCCGGGCATCGAGCGATGTCCACGAGAACATGGATCTACCGCTGGCTCCGCTGCTCTACACGGTCTCGTGCATGCATTGCATGACGGTTTCGCTGGCGCTCGACGGTGCTGGGTTGGGCACCATGTGGGGCGAGCAGCAGGCCCGTCACATGCTGGCGGAAGCAGGTTTCGCACGCGTCGAGATCAAGTCGATCGAGGGCGACCTGTTCAACAACTACTTCATCGCCACGAAGGGCTGACACGTCCCTAGTTCGGGCGCTCGTCTCGCATCAGCGGTCCGGACGTCTCGGCTTCATCACGGTTTCCATGGTCTCGCCGCGCGCGCTTCCGGACCCCGAACTCCCACTGGTTACCTCAGGGGAAGCGGATGCGAGAGCGCAGAGTGTCGGAGGACAGTCGCGCACCTCACGTATCCCGCTCGCCGTGCGGGTAGAACTGCACGTTGCCGCCTGACCGGTGGCCTACTTGACGCGGGATCGCAGCTCGAGGGCGATCATCTCGTGCCCGACCGACTCGGCGTCGCGTCGCAGCTCCTCCGCCCATGCGTCAGTCCGAGGGTCGCCCGTTGCGACGGCGAGGCGAACCTCCGCAAGTCGGGCATCGAACAGCCCGAGAGGTGGGCCTCCGCCGAGTGCCTCGGCGACCCACGGCCGCGCTTCCTCCGTTCGGCCGGCCTCCAGAAGCGTGAGCGCCAACCCGGCCGCATGCCATGTCCGGAACAGCACGATCCCTTCCGAGGCCGCGATCCCACGCCGATAGGCGTTTTCGGCACCGTCGAGATCGCTCGACGCGCGGTGCGCGGTCCCGAGGGCCCGAAGGGCCGCGGCCGTCCACTCCCGATGACGCAGATCCTCGGCGATGGCCAGAGATGAGCGCGCGCGCTCGATCGCCTCCTCGCACCGACCGAGGGCGGCGAGCGCCTCGCTGCCCTGCCAGAGCGCGTACGCTTCAGCCTCCCGCTCACCCAGAGACACGGCCAACTCTCGTGCTTCCTCGATCTCGGCGAAGCCTTCCCCCGCCCTGCTCATGAAGACGAGCCCGTGGCCGCGGGTCGATCGAGGCGTGATGACGCGGGCGAGGTCGTGCGACTCGGTGAAGAGCCGGGCGACACGTTCGAACGCCGCCACACCCTCCGAGATGCGGCCGGCCATGAACGTGGCCATCGCCTTCCCGTCGAGGATGTTCGCCACACCCTGGGCATCCCCGAGCGTCTCGAAGTGGCGGAGCGCTTCGGCGGCGCGCTGCTCGGCCCGTTCGAGCAACCCGAGGTTCATGTCGACGATCGAGCCGACGTACAGGACCTCCGCGAGGGCCCGCTCGTCACTCCCCGCTTCGACCAGGGCCACGTCCACGAGCTCGCCAGCGCGCCGGTAGTCGTCCGAGCCGGCCGCGAGCATCGCCAAGCTGGCGAGGGTCCGTGCGCGCATGGGGCCGCTGCCGCGTCCCCCCAGTGCCTTTCGCGGATCCTGCGATCGAACCTCCGGCAGGAGCTCGCGGAGGAGCGCCACGGCGGGCTGCCTGATGCCCCGAAGGACCTTGCTCTGTACCTCGAACGCCTCGGATGACGGATCGAGACCGAGCTCGTCGCGGAGCCGGACGCGGTAGCGGTCGAAGGCGTGCAGTGCGCCCACCTGGTCACCGCCCTGGGCCAGCGCGGTCACGAGCAGCAGGTTGCTGGCCTCGCGAAGGGGCTCGGCGGCCACGGCTCCCGCGCCCAGCCGCGTTGCGGCGGGGACGTTCCCGAGGACGATCGCGGCCCGCGCCCCTCCTTCGATAGCCTCGAGACGCAGGTCCGACATCTCCTGCCGGAAGGGCTCCGCCCAGTCGCTGTAGACGTCTTCCGGGAGCGGCTCCGCCCAGGACGCCAAGGCCTCTTCGAACGCCGACAGCGACGGCGCGGGCTCCTCCGCAGCCAGGTAGGTGCGCCCACGGGCCACCGCGGCGCCGAAGCGCTCGGCATCGACCTCGAGCCGGTCGTCGTCCGTGAGCACCAGCCCGCCCGAGAGGGCTCGGATCAGACCGGGGTCGCCGAGGGCACGACGAGCCCTGCTCGCCAGCACATCGAGGTTGGCGAACGGGTTCTCCGGGGGGCGATCGCTCCACAGCACCTCGACCAGCTCATCCTTGGGGACGACGCTCCCCCTGTGGATCGCGAGGAAGGTCACGAGCGTCCGCGTCCTCCGTCCACCGAACCGCTCGTACGGGACGTCCCGGCCTCCCACGGAGACTCTGAAGCGGCCGAAGAGGCAGATGTCCACCTTCATCCGCCGAATCATGCCTCAGTGCAAGGAATCTGCAAGGTCACCGACCTACGGTGCCTGATGAGGGGCCCCACCAAGGGGACCCGTAGGAAGGAGGTGTCCGATGGCACGGGAGGACGTCCATCTGGAGATGAAGGAGATGTTCGGCACCGTCATCTCCTTCGTCGACGAGATCCCCGACGAGTTCATCGACGCGGAATGGGATCTCATCAAGCGCGTGCAGTTCGGGGAGACGCTGATCCCGAACAAGTACAAGGAGCTGATCGGACTGGCGACGTCGGCCGTCACGCGCTGCCGCTACTGCGTCCTGTTCCACACCGAGGCCGCCAAGCTGTTCGGCGCGACGCAGGGCGAGATCGAGGAGGCGCTCCACTACACGAAGCTCGTCCAGGGGTGGAGCATCTACATCAACGGCCTCGCGCTGGACTACGAGGAGTTCGAGGACGAGGTTCGCCGCGTGGTCGAGTTCGTGAAAGCGGGTGCCCGCTGAGATGAAGCTAGCGTGGGAGCGGCCCGGGATCGTACGCCTGACGGCGCGGATCGAGGAGGTGGCGGCGCTCGTGGCGGGCGGACGCGTGGCCCTGGGGGCCCTCGAGGGTCAACCCGGGGAGCGGAGCGCCGGCCTCGCCCGGGTGCTCGCGGACTTCGACCGGGCCGCCCGCGCCCTTCGCCGGGAGGCGGAGGATACGAACCAGACGGAAGGGTCGACGAGGAAGTAGCGGATCGATGACGATGTCGCACGAGCAGGCGGTCGCTGAGCTGGCGGAGCATCTCCGACCGATCTTCGAGCAGAGCACGGACGGCGTGTACGTCTGGCTCGACGAGAGGAACAAGCGCTGCAACCAGAAACTCGCGAAGATGTTCGGATACACCGTGGAGGAGTGGGAAGCGGTCGGCGACTTCGCCAACACCCTCGTCGCCGATCCGGACCGCGGGCTCTACGTCTGGAACTACCAGAATCGGATCGCGGAGTTGGAGTTCCCGGTGACGTTGCGGTTCCGCGGCCAGCGGAAGGACGGGTCCACGTTCGCCGCTGAGACCGACATGATCCCGCTCACGTTCGGGGGACATACCTTCGCGTACCACTTCGTTCGGGCCGTCGCCGAGTAGCGCTCGACGGCGCACCCAAGGGCGGGCACGGCCAAGACGCCGTGCCTGCTCGCGTTCAGCCCATCGGCTGAATGTGGAACGATGTCCGGGATACGTGTGAACGATGTCCCGAGACATCACGATCGTGTCGGAGCGCGGAATCGAACCATAAGCACCCGGCCCATGCTGCGCGGGGAATTGGTCCTTGCGGACTGACGGGCGCATTTGAG
>JALZDC010000316.1 GCA_030862755.1 Actinomycetota bacterium | reverse complement strand
CCCGACGGCGGGTGAGGAACTCGCCGGCGGCACGCTGAACATGGCGATGCTGGCCGACGTCATCTCAGCGTTCGACCCGCAGAAGGAGTACTACTCCGTCACGTGGGAGTACTACCGCTGCTGTCTGCTGCGGACGCTGATGTCTTACGAGGGCGTTCCGACGGATGAAGGCGGGGCCGACATCTTCCCCGACCTTGCGGCGGATGAACCCACGGTGTCCGAGGACGGTTTGACCACGACGTTCACGATCAAGCCCGGCCTGATGTACGCGCCGCCGAAGGACGACACCGAGATCACGGCGGGAGACTTCATCCGCGCGATGGAGCGGGAGGCCAATCCGAAGGCGAACGTTGGTGGATACTCCTTCTACTACTCGGTGATCGAGGGGTTCGACGACTTCGGCGCCGGCGACGCCGACACGATCTCGGGTCTGAGCGCGCCGGACGACCACACGCTGGAGATCACCACCACTTCACCGATCGGCGACATCGGCTACCGCTTCGCGATGGGCGCAGCGGCTCCGATCCCGCCGGACGAGGAAGGCGAGCGGCTGGGCGTCGCCGAGGGACACGACCGGAACTACGGCCGGTTCCTCGTGGCATCGGGCCCGTACATGTTCGAGGGATCCGAGACGATGGACTTCACGGCGTCGCCGAAGGATCAGACGGAGGCCCCGGGCTACGTGCCGGGCCGCCAGATCGTCCTCGTTCGGAACCCGTCGTACGACCCGGCCACGGATGGCCTGCGTGACGCGTTCCCGGACCGGATCGAGGTCCGGATCGGCGGCGACAACGACGACCTGTACAACCAGGTCGCCCAGGGAGCCCTGGACTTCGTGGTGGACGGCGCGGTGCCGCCGGAGAAGATCCGCGAGTATCAGACCAACCCCGATCTCCAGGACCGGATCAATGTGTACCCGTCCGACGCGGTCCGCTACATCTCGTTCAATATCGCCGAACCACCGTTCGACGACGTCAACGTCCGCAAGGCGGTGAACTGGGCGTTCGACAAGCAGGGATGGAGACAGCTGCGAGGCGGCCCAACGACCGGTGAGCTGGCCGGACACACCTTCGTCAACAGCCTCCAGAACAACATCCTGGCCGACTACGATCCGTACCAGACGACGAACGGAGCCGGTGACATCGAGCAGGCCCAGGCAGCGATGGCCGAGTCGAAGTACGACACGGACGGTGACGGGGTCTGTGACGCTCCGGAGTGCAAGAACATCCTCACCTTGTCCGACCGCGAGGACCCGTACCCGGAGCAGACGGCCCTGCTCCAGCAGAATCTCGAGCCGCTCGGTCTGACCCTCGACGTCAAGCAGCTCGAGCGCGGCACGATGTACACCCAGTGCAACGACGCCAACTCGCACCACGCGCTCTGCGCCGCTCCCGGCTGGGGCAAGGACTACGCCGACGGCATCACGTTCGGCGAGCCCCTGTTCACCTCCTCCGGTCTGTGGGAGAGCTGCTGCAACTACTCGCTGGTGGGCGCGAGCGCCGAACAGCTGAGTGGTTGGGGCTACGACGTCACCGAGGTGCCGTCGGTGGACGAGAAGGTGGAGGAGTGCGCCGCCCTGGAGCCCGGTGACGAACGGTTCCAGTGCTGGGCCGAGCTCGACCAGCAGATCATGGAAGAGGTCGTGCCCTGGGTGCCGTACCTGTTCGACAACAGCGTCGACATCATCTCGGAGAACGTCGAGAACTACTCGTTCGACCAGTTCGCTGGTCTCGCGGCGTTCGACTCGCTGGCGGTGCCCGGCAACACCTCGTAGTCTGGAAGCTAGGACGGATCGAGGGGGTCGCGGAGGCGGCCCCCTCACCGTTCGAGGGGGATAGGAGTCAGCGTGGGCAGGTACCTCGTCAGGCGAGCCCTCTTCATGATCCTCGTGATCATGATCGTCTCCTTCCTCACCTTCCTGATCTTCGTGAAGCTCCCGGCCGGTGACCCGGCCCGGCGCGCGGTGGGTCGGAGCACCACGCCGCAGCAGATCGAGAACGCTCGGGTCGCCTTCGGTCTGGACAAGCCGCTATACGTGCAGTACTGGCGCTTCCTCAAAGGGTTCATCCCGTACCCAGGGCTGTGGCTCACCGAGGACGTGTACTACTCGTACGGGAACTTCATCCCCGTGAAGGAGGAGCTGGCCCGACGCATCCCGATCACCGGCATCCTGGCGATCGGCGCCGCCGCGATCTGGCTCCTCCTTGGGATCCCGATCGGGATCCTGTCCGGCGTGCGGCGAAGATCCGTCGCCGACCGCGCGGCCATGATCTTCGCGATCGTCGGGGTGTCGATGCCGATCTTCTGGCTCGCCCAGCTGCTCTTATACGGCTTCTGGTTCAAGCTCGAGCTGCTTCCGTCGAGCGGGATCCCGATCGGCTACAACGGCTGGGCTGGGGCCCTGCGCGCCGCCGCCGAGGGCCGGTTCATCCTGCCATGGGTCTCCCTCGCCTACATCAACGCGGCGTTCTACGCTCGGATGGTGCGTGGGAACCTCATCGAGACGATGAACGAGGACTACATCCGGACGGCGCGAGCCAAGGGCCTGTCCGAGCGGCGGGTGATCTACAAGCACGGCCTCCGCGGAGCGCTGACGCCCGTGGTCACGATGCTGGGGCTCGACGTGGGCCTCCTCCTCGGTGGCGCCTTCATCACCGAGACGGTCTTCGGGCTCCCTGGGATCGGCCAGCTCGCCGTCATCTCGATCAGCACGAACGACTTCCCGACGGTCATGGGCGTGACGATCCTCGGCGCCTTCATCATCGCCGTCGCGAATCTGGTCGTCGACGTCGCCTACGCGTTCGTGGACCCGAGGGTGAGGTACACCTAGGTGGCGCAGCCTCTCCTCGAGGTGAAGGATCTGAAGGTCCACTTCCCGACCGACGACGGACTGGTGAAGGCGGTCGACGGACTGAGCTACTCGCTGCAGGCCGGAGAGACGCTCGGCATCGTGGGTGAGTCCGGCTCCGGCAAGAGCGTCAGCTCACTCACGGTGATGGGCCTGATCGACACCAAGCAGGCGAACATCTCCGGAGAGGTCTTCTTCCAGGGCCAGGACCTGCTGAAGGTCCCGAAGGACGAGATGCGGACGATCCGGGGGGAGAAGATCTCGATGATCTTCCAGGATCCCATGACCTCGCTTCACCCGTTCTACAAGGTCGGGTATCAGATCGCCGAGGCGATCCTCGAGCATCAGGACATCTCCAAACAGGAGGCGATGGATCAGGCGGTCGAGATGCTGGCGAGGGTGAACATCCCTCACCCGAAGGATCGCGCCAGCCAGTATCCGCACGAGTTCTCGGGCGGTATGCGACAGCGGGCGATGATCGCCATGGCCCTCGCGCTTAACCCCGACGTGCTGATCGCCGACGAGCCCACGACCGCCCTCGACGTCACTGTTCAGGCACAGATCCTGGACCTGATCGACCGCCTGAAATCTGAATTCAACGCAGCGGTGATCATCATCACGCACGACCTCGGTGTGGTGGCCGAGCACTGCGACGACATCATGGTGATGTATGCGGGGAAAGCTGCGGAGTTCGGGAACACCGATGACATCTACTACGAACCCCTCCACCCCTACACGTGGGGCCTCCTGAGCTCGATCCCGCGCCTAGACGAGGAGAAGAAGGAACGGCTGAATCCCATCCGGGGGTTGCCACCGTCCCTGATCCAGGTGCCTCCTGGATGCGCGTTCCATCCCCGGTGCCCGTACAGGTTCGACCCGTGCGATCGCGACGTCCCCGAGCTCCTGCCGGTGGACGGCCACCATGCGGCCGCCTGCCACCTGAGCCTCGCCGACAAGGAGAGGATCCGGAACGAGGAGGTCCTTGCCCGTCGATGAACATCGAAGCTGAGCGGCTCCCGGCACAGCCCCCGGCACCGTCCGGCGCGCCGCTCGTGAGGGTCGAGGGGATCAAGAAGTACTTCCCGATCACCCAGGGGATCCTCTTCCAGCACCACGTGGGCAACGTGCACGCGGTCGACGGCGTGGACCTCGAGATCTATGCGGGCCAGACGGTCGGACTCGTGGGCGAGACCGGCTGCGGGAAGTCGACCCTGGCCCGGGTGGTGATGCGGCTCTACGACGCGACCGAGGGCACGATCTGGTTCAACGGCCAGGACATCACCAACCTGAAGGGCAGGGAGCTGCAGGAGCTCCGCGAAGACATGCAGATGGTGTTCCAGGATCCGTACGCCTCACTGAACCCTCGGAAGACGGTGGGAACCATCGTGGGGGAGCCGTTCCGCTTGCACAAGACCGTGCCGCGGAACCGGATCAAGTCCGAGGTCCAGCAGCTGATGGAGCTCGTGGGCCTGAACCCCGAGCACTACAACCGTTATCCGCACGAATTCTCGGGCGGACAGCGCCAGCGGATCGGCGTGGCCAGATCCCTCGCCCTGCGCCCGAAGCTGATCGTCTGCGACGAGCCGGTCTCCGCGCTCGACGTCTCGATCCAGGCGCAGATCCTCAACCTGCTGGACGACCTCCAGGAAGAGTTCAATCTCACCTATCTCTTCATCGCGCACGACCTATCGGTGGTGAAGCACGTGTCGGACCGTGTCGCCGTCATGTATCTCGGCAAGATCGTGGAGATGTCCGACGGTGCGCACCTCTATAGGACCCCCAAGCATCCCTACAGCGGAGCGCTCCTGTCCGCGGTCCCGATGGCGGATCCCGACCTCGCCCGTCAGAAGCGCCGGATCATCCTCCAGGGCGACGTGCCGTCTCCGATCGACCCGCCGTCGGGCTGCCGGTTCCATCCACGGTGCCCTCAGTCGCGTGCGAAAGCCAAGGCCGAAGGGATCGACGGGCCGCACCCTCGCTGTATCCAGGACGAACCCGAGCTCACGAGTCACGGGGCGGGACAGGTCGCCGCCTGCCACTTCCCGCTGGAGGGCAGTATCATCGAGGGCGGCGGGGCCACGGAACGCTTCGAGGACCTCGTCGAGTCGCGAGAGAGATCGCTACCGAGTGAGGATCCCGCGCCGAGCTGAGTGCAAGCCGGGATGTATGGAGGGATCAGGTTCGTGCTGAACGCCGTCGTGATCGTCATCGACATCATCGCGTCGCTGTTCCTGATCCTCTCGATCCTGCTGCACTCCGGACGGGGGAGCGGCATGTCGGAGCTGTTCGGCGGCTCGTCCACGCTCGCGGGAGGCACGGCGCTGGAGCGGACGCTCGACCGGGTCACGGTCGTCACCGCGATCGTGTGGGGCATCTGCACGTTCTGGCTCGCGTGGAAATGGACGCCCTGAGGGACTGGTAGCATCCTCCGCGCACCGCGTCGGAGTGGCGGAACTTGGTAGACGCGCTAGGTTGAGGGCCTAGTCCCCTTCACAGGGGGTGGGGGTTCAAATCCCCCCTCCGACACGTGAGGTTGCGACAAGCCTCGACAGTTCTACGAGCTGTTCAGAACGGCGTGAACGTGGCGAGAAGGCCGTCCCCGCCACCATCTCGCCCCGACAGCAGGCGGCAGAACTCGACCGCCTCGAGGTTCAGGCGCTTGCCGCTCGTCCCAGAGCGATAGCTGCCTCCTGCCGGTCCCGCCAACACGAGCTCGAACGGCTGTCCGTGCCGACGAGCCCAGTCGGCGACGATATCCGCAACGATGCGACCGTCGTGCTCCGGAGTCAGCACCGCCTCGGCGTCGACGGCGCGGGCCGTGTCCATCCAGTGCATCCACGTGTCGCGCGTGTAGATCACGTCCATGAGATACGCGAACGACCATCGCTCCCGTACGCCCTCCCGGGGCTCCGCGGCGATGCGGATCCGGCGCACGAGTCCCGGGAG
>JALZDC010000315.1 GCA_030862755.1 Actinomycetota bacterium | reverse complement strand
GTCGTGGCCTTTCCTTCTGGGCATGGCCGTGTTCTCGGCCGGTGCGTTCGCCGCGATGCTCGGCGGGCTGCAGCTCGTCGGCGCGGTCCGGAACGCGATCATCGGCGTGATGGAACCGCTCGGCGTCGCCGTGCTCGCTGCCTTCTTCCTCGACGAGCCAGTCACGGCCCCGACGGCGATCGGAGGGACGCTGATCCTCGGCGGGGCGATCCTTGCGACCCTCGTTCGAACCACCCGCGTCCGAGAACCCGACGTCTAGTACCTTCGGGGTCGTGACCGAGCAACTGTGTGCCGAGGACGCTTATCTGACCAGTTGCGAGGCCGTCGTCGTCGACGTCCGTAACGAGGGTGTGGTGCTCGATCGCACGGTGTTCTACGCGCGCGGCGGTGGCCAGCCCGGTGACACCGGCACCCTCCGGTGGGAGGGAGGGCTCGCCCGCGTCACCGACACGGTGAAGATCGGCGGCGACATCGTCCATCAGGTCGAAGCGGACGCGCCCCTCGTCGGCCATCCCGTCACCGCCGAGATCGACTGGGGGCGTCGGCACCGGCTGATGCGCACCCACACGGCGCTGCATTCGCTGTCCGGCGTGATCTTCCGCGACTACGGCGCGAAGGTGACTGGCGGGAACATGGACGACACGGGCTCGGCGCGGATGGACTTCGAGCTGGAGGAGATGAGCCAGGAGCTCGGCAGGGAGATCGAGGCGAAGCTCAACGAGGAGCTCATCAAGAACCGATCGGTTCATGTGAGCTTCCTTCCGCGTCGCGAGGCGCTCGCCGACCCGGATCTCATCCGGACGAAGGTGAACCTGATCCCGGAATCGGTCGACCCGATCCGCGTGATCGACATCGAGGGGATCGACAAGCAGGCGGACGGCGGGACGCATGTGAAGTCCACCGGCGAGGTGGGCCGTGTCTCCGTCGTCAAGACGGAGTCGAAGGGCAAGTCCTTCAAGCGGATGCGGATCCAGCTCGTGGACTGATCAGCCGCCGAACACGAGCCCGAGGGCGAGGAACACGAGGTAGGCGGTCACGCCACCCGCGGTGAGCATCAGCCGAAGCTGCACCGGGATCGACGACCTGCCGAACCCGAAGTACAGCAATGGCCCCACGAACGGCGCCAGGAGCACGATCGCCATCCACCCCGCTCGGTTCGGCATCGAGTCGCCCTCGCGTCGGATGAGGTCCCACATCGCGACCGCCACCCACGAGGCGTAGAGGACGAACGGCAGGATGTAACCGTAGAGCCCGAGGAGCAGGCTCCACCAGCTGCTGGCGACGAGCGGAACTCCCATGAGGCTGATCTCCTGGCTGATCCGGGGTCCGCGGGCGGCACGGATGTCCGCGACGTCGCGGATGCGATAGAGCTCGGGAACGGCTTCCTGAGGGATCGCGGGGTTCGGGGGAGCGGTGACCGGATCATCCGGCATGTCGGGGAGGGTCACATGCGGGGCGGGCTGGTCACGCCAGTCCCCGTACGGGACCTCACCGCCGAGCGGGTCGATAAGCCGGGCAAGGATGTTCGCCGTGGGCGCCATGCTCCCGCCCCCGCCGGGGAACGGCCGCAGACCATCGCACGGGAAGAGGAGCTCCGCGGCCGCCGGCTGGCTCGTGGAGGAGTCGTTGCTCTCGAAGCAGTCACCACCGAAGGAGGGTGCGGCGAGCGTGAGGTCGGCTCGGCCGCTCCTGCGCACGACGTTGTTCCGGACCTCGTTCTCGCCGGTCGGCCAGAGGTTCGTGTCCACGATGGGGATCATCGCGATCCCGTACGTGGTCTGGTCCTCCACGAGGTTCCCGACGACGCGGTTGCCTCGGCCGCCGGCGACGACGATGCCCATGCCGTTGGGCACGAACCGGTGGTCCTTCGCATAGCCCGTGGTCGAGTTGTTGTGGTGGACGTGGTTGCCTGCTATCAGCACGTCTTGCTGCGGAGCGAGTGGTTCGGAATCGAGGGTGTTCGGAACGATCCCGGCCAGATTCTCGCGCCATTCGCTGTTCACGATCACGAGGTCCCCACCGGCGTTGGTCCCCGAGTACCCCAGCACGTTGTGCTCGGCGAGGACGTCCGTGATCAGCGCGTCACAAGGGTTGCATGCGCCGATGGAGAAGCCGGCATCGGGCGACCCCGAGGCGTAGGAGTGGTCGAGCTGCCCCCACCGCGAGCCGAACGCTTGGATCCCATGGTCGCCGTTCGTATGCGCGGTCAGGAAGGAGCCTCGGTAACCGAGCACCTCCGACCAGGAGAAGCCGTTCAAGAGGAAATGGCGCGCGGTGAGGTTCTCGACGGCGACGCCGTCCGCCTCGATCACGTGGATCCCGTTCGCCAGCTCGAAGTCGCCTTCGAGGATCGTGTCGTTCCGGTCCATGCCCCTGATCGTGAGGTAGGGGGTGGTGACGACGACCGCCTCGCGGTAGACGCCGGCCGCGACCAGGACGAGCCCGCCGGGCTCGGCCCGATCGACCGCCTGTTGGATCGTCGGGGCGTCCTGCGGAACTCGAACGGTGCCCGCCGGCCCGGGAGGGACCGGATCAGGCCCCTCCTGCGCGAGGGCCTGTCCGCCCGGCATCATGAGCAGCGCGACGAGCGCCGATGCGGTTGCGAGGCGGCGCATCGCGCCGGACCCTAGCATGGGTCCATGCCCGCGGAGCGGTTGGCGGCGCTCGACGCGAGCTTCCTCTACCTGGAAACCCGGTGTGCACATGCACGTTACGGCGATGAACCTGAAAGAGGACTGCGGGCTCTCCGTGGCGTGCACGTCTGCTGCCGGCGCGATGGCGTTCGGGCTCACGGCCGACTGGACCGGTCCCCGACATCGACGTCCTGGTCCGAGGATCGAGTCCGCGATCGACGAGCTCGCGAAGGCTGTTCGCTCCTAGTCGAGCGTGTCAGCGAACCAGTCGGCGACCTCGGCCAGCCATCTTCCCGGCGCTTCCATCTGCGGGATGTGACCGAGATCTCGGAAGAACCTCCCTCGCCAGGCGGGGTGCCGAGCCAGCTCCGCCTCCGCGAACTCGACCGGAACCAGCCGGTCACGACGTCCGTGCAAGACGAGGACCGGACACGTGACGTTCTCGAGCGCTCGGCGGGACACTTCGGGGCGTCGTCCCAGCCGCATCATCGAGCGCGCCGCTTCGAGGAACGACGTCGCGACCCCGGGATCGTCCATCCGCTCCCGGGTGAGGTCCACCAACAGCCTCACGACGTCTTCGGGTATCGAGTTCGGATCGGCGGCGAGGATCCGAAGGCTCAGGCGCACCATCTGCTCGGGATCCATCTCGCGAAGTCGCCACGACACGAGCTGCTCCCCGAGCCCTGGGGTCGCGTAGATCCCGAACGACGCCAGGATGAGCGGATGAGGGAACGCGCCGAATCTCCACGGGAACACGCTGCTCGTGAGCACGATCTCCGTCACGGAGGAGGGCTCCACCGCAGCCTGCAGGATGGAAAGGGCGCCCCCCATCGAGCTCCCACCCAGCACGACCCGGTCCACGCCGATCCAACCGATGAACCGTGACAGCGTTCGGCGCTGATCCATCAGGCCGGCACGTCGGCCGGCGAGGGGGGAGGCTCCGAATCCGGGGAGGTCGATCGCGAACACACGTCCGAGTCCCGAGAGCCCCTCCCCCACCTGGATCCAGGAGAGATGGGACGCGCCCAGCCCGTGGATGAGCACGAAGGCCGTGTCCGTGGGCCCTTCCCACTCCCGGTAGGCGATCGGCCCCTCCAGGTCGGTCGTCCGGAGCTCCGGGAGGTCCACGAGGAGAGCGTAATCCCTTGCGATCGATTCGCTCTATGGACGCCGCGGAAGACCTCCGACTGCTGCTCGTCTCCAGGCACTTTGATCCTTGCGAGGGCGGACGACGAGGCGTGATTCATGAGCTATCTCCGAGAGGCCGCCGGGACCGACTTCGCCCTCTGGACGTGGTCGTCCACCGGAGGGCTCGCGCGCGACGGACTGGAACCGAAGGCGAACACGCAGACGGTCGCCGCTGCTATGGGCTTCATCGCGGAGATCCGAGGGAGCAGACCATCGTTCTCACGGGACCGACGATCTCGATCCCGGACGAGCTGAAGGGCTTGGTGCTCCTCTGGAAGCTCGCGCCGCCGTCGCACGCGGAAATGCGGCGCCTCGTTCGAGACCATGTTGGAGCTCCGGGTCCGTCACTTCGCGGAGGTCGAATTCCCTCTGAACGGATCAGGGAGCTGGAGGAGACTCTCCGAGGCCTCTCGATACTGAAGCGCAACGACTGATCCTTCGAGCGGCACTCGAGGACGGCAGCCTGGACGGTCATGACCTGCGCCAGATGCGTGAGGCGAAGGCGGTCTCCTCGCCGAAGACGGGATCCTCTCGCTGGTGCCGACGGAGGCGGGCGGCCTCAACCGCGTCGGAGGGCTGGATGGGCTCAAGGATTGGCTCGCCGTGCGCGGCCGCGGGTTCCTCCAGGATGAGGCCGGGCACACCGCGGGCTCTCTCGCACGAGAGCCGAGGGCATCGCGCGCCTTCGAGCTTGGGGCGAGGGCCGGACCGTGCCGACAGGAACGGGATCCCGGCGAACGGCTGACCGCGGGTCAGGACTACGTCGAAGGTCGGAAATGCCCCGAGGGGCGTTTGTCGTTGTCAGATAGGGGTATGCATGCCTGGATGGCGTGGCTATCTGTGCGCGGCAGTCTTTTTTCACAGGACCGCCACACGGCTTCGGCTTTACAGAGATGGAAGAGGCCCCTACCATGGGATCAGCGGCCCAGGCGAGTGGCTAGTCAGGTTTGCCTACGTGGTCGCGCAGTCGGACAACCGAGAGCCCGGGTACGGCCCCCGCGGAGCCGGTCGCACCTGGGGAGGAGAGTGATACGAAGTGCCTGAGCCGGCGCGTCCCCTTGGGACCGACGACGCTGACGACCTGCGCCTCTACCTCGAGGCGGCGGCTCGAGAACCGCTGCTCACCAAGGAGGAAGAGGTCGAGCTCGCTATGACGATTGAGGCGGGCAAGGAGGCGGAGGACCGCCTCCGTGCTGGCCGCCTCCGATCGGAGAAGAGCATCGCGAAGGCCCGCCGTGACATGCGGACGGCGGAGGCCGCACGGCAGCGTTTCATCATGGCGAACCTCCGGCTCGTGGTCTCCGTGGCGCGCAAGTACCAGGGGCAGGGGCTGCCTCTCCTCGACTTGATCCAGGAAGGGAACATCGGCCTCATGCGAGCCGTGGAACTCTTCGACTGGCGTCGGGGCTTCAAGTTCTCGACCTACGCGACGTGGTGGATCCGCCAGGGCATCACCCGGGCGATCGCCGACCGTTCGCGGTCGATCCGACTGCCGGTCCACATCCACGACCGGCTTCGGAAGCTGAACCGCACGCGGTTCCAGTTCGCGCAGTCGATGGGCCGTGAGCCCTCGCGCGAAGAGCTGGCGAAGGCCCTCGACACCACGGTCGACGAGATCGACGATCTCACGGAGATGGGGCGGCGTGAGCCACTGTCCCTGCAGTCGCCGGTCGGCGAGGACACCGAGCTCGGCGACCTGATCGAGGAGATCGACTCCGAGGCGGGGTTCGCCGAGGTCGAGGAACAGCTGCTCCGCGAGGAGATCGGCGGGGCGGTCGACAAGGTGCTCGACGAGCGGGAGCGTCACGTGGTGGCTCTCCGGTACGGGCTCGAGAACGGGCAACCGCTGTCGTTGCGGGAGACCGGGAAGGTGCTGGGACTCTCGGGTGAGCGGGTGCGCCTGATCGAGCGCGAGGCGCTGCGGAAGCTCCGCGACTCGAACCTGATCACCGGCGTGGCGCTGGGCGGCTAGATCGACACACGTCGGCTGAGGTAGCGACAGGGCGGGCTCCCCCCTAGGGAGCTCGCCCTCGTTCAGCTTTCGTCGCTAGGTGACCGGTATCGCGCTCTTGACCTGGATCTGGTTGCTGACGTCGGTGACGCCGCGCGTGTCCCACGCATCGTCACCGGCGGCCCGCTTGGCGACCGTGGTCTTGGCCGTGCCGGTGAGGATCACGACGCCCTTCTTCACGTGGACCTCGATGTCGTAGTGATCCTCGTACGGACCCGTCCGGATCTGGTCCAGGAGATCCTGCTTGATCTCGCTGTCGGTTCTCTCGTCGGGGTGCTCATCGGCGTACCACTCGTAGTAGTAGCGATTCTCGGGGTATGCCCAGGGACTCATCATCCGAGACCACCTCCGTCATCTCGGGATTACCCGCGACGGTCGACGCCTAATCGGGGTTGAGACCTCCTCGCGCCGAGGTCGCATCAACACTCAGGCGACCGGGTCATGCGGTCACCCGCCAGCTTCCGTGCTTCGGCGAGTTGGCGCTCCAACCTCTGCCTTACCAGAGCGACGAACGCATCGATGTCGTCCGGCCGGGAGACATCGCCGGTCGGCTCGATCGCCTCCCCGAAGGCCAGGCTCAGACGCGGGCGCAGCGGTGGTCCCCACCGCCGACCGGACTTGGGCCAGCGACGGTGCGTGCCCCAGACCCCCACCGGGATCACTGGGGCGCCGGTCGGCAGGGCGATCCGCGCGAGCCCGCTCCGGATCCGCTGGAGCTCCCCCGGGGTCGTGTTCACGGCTCCTTCCGGCGCGATCGCGGCGAGCGCTCCCCGCCGGATCGTCGCGACCGCCTCGTCCAAGGCCCCGGCATCGCTCCGTCCGCGACGGATCGGGATCTGACGGAACCTGCGGAGGAACCAGCCGATCACCGGAAGGTCGAACATCTCGGCCGCGACGAGGAAGCGCACCGCCCGTCGTCGGCGCCACGCGACCTCGGTGGCCAGGCACGGTCCGTCCAGCACGCTGATGTGCACGAACGCCAGGATCGCCGGCCCGGCCAAGGGAACGTGGTGGATCCCCGAGACCCGGACCCTGAACAGCGCGCGCTCTATCGGAACCACGAGAGGGACGCCGAAGCGCCACCAGACGTTCAGGTCGCCGCGGGAGACCCTCGCCGCCGTGTCGGTCATGCGTCGAACACCACGATCGAGCGGATCACCTCGCCGGCGAGCATGGCGCGGAACGCTTCGTCGAGCTCGTGCAGCCCGAGTTCCCGGCTGACCATCCCATCGAGGTCGAGTCGACCGTCGAGCGCCCATCGCGCCATCTCCGGGAAGTCCTCCGAGGGGATCGGATCGCCGCCGTCGCTGATGAGGAGCGACGTCTTCCGGGGGTAGGCGGCGTGCTCGGTTCCGTTCCAGACGAGAGTGACCTCAGCGGGGATGGGTGGCACGCCGATCGCGACCGCGACGCCAGCGTAGTCGAGCATCCCGACGGCTTGCGACACCACAGCCGGAACACCGGTCGCCTCGAAGGC
>JALZDC010000307.1 GCA_030862755.1 Actinomycetota bacterium | reverse complement strand
GAACCGGCCCGCGCTCGCCACACCCGTGGCTTCGGACGCCGCGTCGTACGCCGCGTGTGGGCGGGTGTTCCCCGACCCCCACGCGTACTGGCCGTCGCCCGCTCAGGCCCCGAACCAATCGCCGTGGGCGAAAGGAAACGCGGTGTGCGCGGCGACCGAGTACATGACCTATGACGAGATGATCGCCGGGAACACGTTCCTCGAGGGCCTGATGCCCGACTTCGTCGAGTTCTACGAGCTGGAGGCGGACTTCGGGGACGGCACCGACTGCCAGAGTCCCCAGGCGACCAGCTCCGACTACTGCTCCGCGGGCCTCGCCCAGACCGACGGGACGCGCGCGAAGTCCGACCTCTACCTGCTCCGGATCACCGACGAGCGCGTCCCCGAGAGTGAGAAGAAGCTGTTCGCGTATCCACTCTCCATCCACGGGATCGAGCGCGCCGGCGCCGAGGGCGGCACGCGCGCGGGCGAGGACCTGGCGACGTGGGCCTACTGCGAGGCGCTGGCGAACGGAGAGACTCTCACCCCACCTGCCTCCGGGACGGTCGTCTGCGACAACGAAGGGGACATCCCCCACCCGGTGCTCGAGACCCAGCCCGACACCAGCCTCGAGGCGGGCGAGATTCTCAAGAAGGCATCCGTCTACTTCATCTACGCGAACCCGGACGGATGGGTGCGCGGAGACCCGCCGAACACCCCCCGGTGGTTCCAGCGCTACAACGGCAACTCCGTCGACATGAACCGCGACTGGCCGACCATCGGCTACACCTACGCCCCGTACACGCCGTGGTCCGAGCCGGAGACGAGAGGGTTCGGCGAGGTGCTCAAGGGGATCAGGAACCAGTGGGACGGCGGGATCGATCTCCACGGCCAGCTCACGGGCACCGCCTTCTCCTACACGATGCTCGGGGCGTCCCAGCGCGACTACGGAAAGGACCAGCGCATCCTGCAGACGGTGAAGGGGGCGTGGGAGGACGCCGAGGCTCGCTATGAGTGGAACCAGACGCTGATCAAGCCGAACGACGCCCCACCGGACGACCCTCGGATGTACGGCGTCCAGTGGGGAACCGTCTGGGACACGATCGCTTACACGACCACCGGCTCCTTCGGTGACTGGATCGACTCACCGCTCGGGCTCGGCGCCGATGGCATCGACAACGAGATGAGCCTCTCCCACATATCCAACTGCGGCAGCGGCACGTGCTACCTGGAGGAGGCGGAGCAGCTCCACATCGACGGCAACAAGAGCCTGATCTACGCGCAGCTGAACTACAGCCTCCTGCCGGAGGACAACACCTTCGACGCCCCCGGCAAGGTCGGGTACGTCTTCGACGATACCCGGCTCACCAACCCCGGCACGGGGGAGAGCCAGAACCCGTTCCGGGATCTCCCCACCCAGGCGAACGAGAGCGGACAGATGGACCTGACGAACGACTTCATCTACGAGTTCGAGGTCAAGGGGCCGGAGCAGGGCGTCTACAACGGCGGCCTCGAGGCGGTGACCACACCGGCCAACGTCGGCGGCTTCAGCGGGACGACGACGCTCGACACCACCGCGATCATCCTCGAGCGACGGCGGCTCGACACCGAGCCCGCCGGCGAGCCCGACGAGGGCTGTGAAGACCCCGACAACGCCTGGGTCGAGGTCAATCGCTACTTCAACCAGAACCAGCTGTACTTCTCCAGCGGGCAGGCGGTGCACGCGAACCAGCCGCTCCCGGCCCAGTGGCGGGTCTGCCTTCGAGGCGGACTCGAAGAGCGGGCGGTCTCCGGCGGATTCGTCACCGTGAACGTCAACTTCCTGCCCGAGCAGGCGGTGGAGGACCCGGGGCAGCTCCCGTACGACGTCTCGAACATGGACTTCTTCGAGGAGCTGAAGCCGTACATGCGTGACGGCCAGCTCCAGAAGGTGACGGTGAAGAACGTCCTCGACAGCCTCGGCACGAAGAAGAAGAAGGGCAACAAGGCCGGGAAGGCCGTCCCGACGAGCAAGCCACGGAAGAAGAAGGGGAAGCGCTTCGATCTCGACAAGTACCAGAGTCTGGTCATCGCGGACGATCCCTTCCCGGGCTACTCGGAGCCGGCACCCACCGGCCCGGCCCAGGAGAGCATCTCCTTCTCGAATCCAGGCGCGGGCACCGCCCCGTGCGCGTACCAGCCGGGGACGCAGGACCAGCTCCCGCCGACCTGTTACACGACGCACGAG
>JALZDC010000288.1 GCA_030862755.1 Actinomycetota bacterium | reverse complement strand
CGGTCCTCGCGATGACGCGTGAGATCGCGGTCGAGTACGCACGGAGGGGCGTTCGGTGCAACGCCCTATGCCCGGGTCCGATCGATACTCCCCTGCTGACCGAGCTGCTCTCCGACCCTGACCGGCGCCAGCGTCGCTTCGTCCACATCCCGTTGGGTCGCCTCGGTCGGGTGGAGGAGCTCGCCAAAGCGGCCCTCTTCCTGGCCAGCGACGACTCGAGCTACATGACGGGGGCATCGCTGGTCGTCGACGGCGGGATCACGGCTGCCTACGTGACGCCCGAGGACTGAACCAGGGTGCAGGCGTACGATCGGTACATGCTCGCGATCCTCGCAACGGGGCATACCTGGAGCGGCGGAGACGGCCCCTACACCTTCGCTCCCCTGGTCGGTTCGGTCCTGACGCTGCTTCTGATCCGATCGATCTTGAGACGCCACATCGGGATCGTGGTGCTCGGCGTCTCGGCGGTGCTCGGCTCGCTGTTCGCGACGATCTCGGATACATGGGGATACACGCTCACGATCGCAACCTGGATCGTGAGCGCCTCCCTCGCCGGCGCCGCCCTCCGGAGCGCGCGAGGATCATCAGGAGGAAACCCCTCAGATTGACAGGCTGGCCGAAGCTGGGGCTCAATACCGCCGTTGGCCCGCGTGGACGGGCGAGGGAGGGGGTTGTCAGCCGTGTCTGAACGCAAGTCTGAACGCAAGCTCGGCTCGGTCACCTACCGCGAAGTCGCGGAGGACTACTTCCACAAGCGCGGGCTCCGACGACATGCTGGCGTCTGGTCGCTGTGGGCCCTGGGTGTCGGAGCGGTCATCTCCGGCGACTTCTATGGCTGGAACTTCGGCCTCGACGTCGGAGGTTTCGGCGGACTGCTGATCGCGACCGTGGTCATCGCGGTGATGTATTACGGCCTCTGCTACAGCATCGCGGAGATGTCACCCGCCTTGCCGCACACCGGCGGAGCGTATTCGTTCGCGCGTTCGGCGATGGGCCCGTGGGGTGGATTCACGACGGGGCTCGCCGAGAACATGGAGTACGTGATCACCCCGGCCGTCGTGGTCGGCGCGATCGGGCTGCTGATGCAGGAGCTCGTGACCGGCTTCTTCGACATCACCGGGGAGCCGTGGTGGAACAGCGAGCCGGTCTGGTGGCTCCTGTTCTATGCCCTCTTCGTGTGGGTCAACATCGTCGGCATCGAGGCCACGATGCGGTTCACCGTGACGATCACGGTCCTGGCCCTCGGCGTGCTCGCGATCTTCTACGTCTCCGCCCTGGTGTCCGGGGAGTTCAGCACCACGCTGTGGTTCAACATCCCCGAGGGGGGTGGTGAGCCGCTCGCGGAAGGCGGTGGCCCCTTCTTGCCGTTCGGGATCAGCGGCATCTTCAAAGCCCTACCGTTCGCGATCTGGTTCTATCTGGCCATCGAGGAGGTACCGCTCGCGGCGGAGGAATCGATGGACCCAAGGCGAGACGTTCCGAAGGGCACGATCTTCGGGATGCACACCCTGCTGATCGCGAGCGTCCTCACGCTGTTCATCAACTCAGGTGTGGACGGTGGCGCATCCACGATCGGAGCCTCAGGTACGCCGCTCTTCGACGGCTTCAAGGGAGTGTTCGGGGAGGGGTTCGCCGCCGAGATCCTGGCCCTGTTCGGCCTGATCGGGCTGGTGGCGAGCTTCTTCACGATCATCTACGCGTACGGGCGCAACACGTACTCGCTGTCTCGGGCAGGGTACTTCCCGAAGTTCCTCTCGGTGACCCACGGCGAGCGGAAGACGCCACACGTCGCACTCGTTACCGGAGCGGTCGTCGGGTACGCCGTCGTGTTGGTCGTGTGGCTCTTCTTCCGCAACGCGGCGGAGGGCACAGCCGGGGCACAGGTCGTGGCTGCCGTACTGAATATGGCCGTGTTCGCAGCCGTCATCTCCTACGCGCTGCAGTGCCTCTCGTTCATCATGCTCCGGCAGAGGCTCCCGAACATCGATCGTCCCTACCGGAGCAAGTGGGGTGTGCCCGGAGCGGCGATCGCCGGAGTCATCGCTCTGGTGGCGCTCGTGTCGATCTTCCTGAACGAGGACTACCGTCCCGGCGTCTACGGGGTCGCGATCTACTACATCCTCGGTCTCCTCTACTTCGCGATCGCAGGGCGGAACCGGCTGGTGCTCTCGCCTGAGGAGGAGTTCGCGCTCACGCAGGGCGAGCGTGGTGTCCCGGAGGTCAGCTACGAGACGAGCGCGGCGGCGCAGGAGGCCATCCTGGCTGGAGAGACCACGATGATGCCGGGCTCGGAGAGGCCGATGGCGCCACCGCCACCGTCCGAGTAACGGCACCGTTCGGAAGGAGCGAGCGCGGCGGCCGGCAGGGGTCGCCGCGCTCGTCCGTCGGGCGGTGAGGGGGAGCGATGCAGCCACAGGGGATGATCGACGCGAAGCAACTCGAGGAGCTGGCCGACGCCGGCGAGATCGACACCGTCCTGTGCATGTTCACCGACTTCCAGGGTCGCTTCGTCGGGAAGCGGATCCTTCCCCGATTCTTCCTCGAGGAAGTGATGGGCGAGGAAGGTCTCCACGCCTGCCTCTATCTGATCGCGATCGACATGGAGATGGAGCCGCTCCCCGGCTTCGAGTACGCGAGCTGGGAGACCGGTTACGGGGACTTCAAGATGATCCCGGACCTGGCGACGATGCGGCTCGTGCCGTGGCTCGAGAAGACGGCGATGGTGATCTGCGACGTCGCCGACGAGCACACGAGCGAGCTGGTCGAGGTGGCACCTCGAACGATCCTTCGCCGGCAGGTGGAACGCGCGAAGTCGGCCGGCTACACGTTCAAGACCGGATCCGAGCTCGAGTTCTACCTCTTCAAGGAGTCCTACGACGAGGCCGCCGGCAAGCGCTACCACGACCTGCAGCCGACGTCCCCCTACATCATGGACTACCACATGCTCGCGACGACCAAGGACGAATGGCTGATCCGCCAGATCCGCAACGGCATGGTCGGCGCGGGCATCCCGGTCGAGTTCTCGAAGGGTGAGTTCGGCAGAGGCCAGCACGAGATCAACATCACGTACGCGGACGCCCTCGCGACGGCCGACTACCACGCCCTGTACAAGCACGGCGTGAAGGAGATCGCGGCGCTGAACGGCGCCGCCATCACGTTCATGGCGAAATGGACCATGGACGAGGCGGGCTCCTCGTGTCACCTGCACTCGAGCGTCTGGAACGAGGACGGCACCGGATCGCTCATGTGGGACGATGCCGACCCGAACCACATGACCCAGACCTTCAAGCACATGCTCGGCGGCCTGATGTCGACCGCGAGGGAGATGGCGTGGATGTACGCGCCGTTCGTGAACTCCTATAAGCGCTACCAGCTCGGATCGTGGGCGCCGACCGCCATCCTATGGAGCCACGACAACCGGACCTGCGGCTTCCGGATCGTCGGCGAGCACGCCGGCAACCGGGTGGAATCCCGCCTGCCGGGCGCCGACATGAATCCGTATCTGGGGACGGCCGCGACGATCGCCGCGGGTCTGCACGGGATCCAGAACCAGGTCGAATGTCCTCCGCTCTTCGAGGGGAACGCCTACGAGTCGAAGGACGCGGAGCGGGTCCCGTCCTCCCTGCACGAGGCGATCGCGGAGATGGAGCGCTCCGAGGTGATGCGAGAGGCGTTCGGCGACTTCGTGTTCGGGCACCTCGTGAACATGGCTCGTCAGGAGCAGATCATCTTCGACAACCAGACCATCACGGATTGGGAGCTGATCCGGTACTTCGAACGAGGTTAGGCATGGAGCGAGACTCCGCCGGGTAGGGCTGAGGATGTGAGGGTCACGAGACTCGTCGCCATCGCGCTGTCCGCGACGGTCGTGTCCGGGTGCTTCGCCGAGAGCGGGCTCCGCGACGAGTTCCGCGAGGCCACACGGTCGCTCGACGACCTCATCCAGGAGTTGGACGACCAGGAGCCCATCCGTGAGGCTGCCGACAGGGCGAGAGACACCGTCGACGAGGCACAGCGAGCGCTGGAGGCGTACCGAGACAACCCGAGCGCCGAGACACGGCAGGCCCTCGAGAACGCGGAACGACGGATGAACGAAACCAGGAGCGTGCTCTCGCGGCTGCTCGAGCGCGCCCCCGAAGGTCTCCGGAGTGCCCTCGGCGAGGTCGTCGACGCCCTGGAGCGGGTCCGGAGCGAGATCCGTCGGGAACTCGAGGACTGACCGCGGCGAGACGTCATCCCCGGTCGGCGTCGAAGACCGGCTTCAGCGCGAAGTAGAGCTCGCGGTAGCGCCGGTAGGCCTCCTCGTACGCCTCCCGGGCAGCGGGCTCCGCCTCGTGCTCTTCCGGGCGGAACGACACGAACGTCTCGACCGCATCGGCGACCGTCGCGTGGACTCCTGAGCCAATGGCGGCGAGGATCGCGGCGCCGGTGGCCGTGGTCTCCACGCTCTCCGGCACGCGGACGGGGAGACCGGTGACGTCGGCCTTGATCTGGCGCCAGAGCGGGCCTTTCGCGCCGCCACCGACGATCGTCAGCCGGCGGACGTCGAGACCGGCGGCCTTCATCGCTTCTAGGATGTCCCGGAGCCCGAAAGCGCTGCCCTCGAGGATCGCCCGCGTCATGTGATCCCGGGTATGCGCGAGCGTGAGCCCGTAGAAGACGCCTCGCGCCGCGCCGTTCCACTCGGGAGCCATCGCCCCCTGCATCGCGGGGAGGAAGACCACACCGTCGCAGCCCGCCGGGATCCGGGACGCTTCCTCGCTCAGCTGATCGTAGGCGTCGCCCAGCCCCTGCTCCTCGTTCCGTCTCTCCTCCGGTGCGAACTGGTCCCGCCACCAGCGGAGGCTCCCGCCCGACACGAATCCCGGGTTCTCCAACAGCCAGGCGTCCGGATCGGCGTGGGGGTGGCACTCGACGAGCATCGTTGGATCCTCCCGCGGCTCAGCGCTCGCGGCGCACACCGGCTCCGCGGTTCCCACGACGTCGCAGACCTCGCCAGGCTCGAAGACGCCCGCGCCGAGCGTGGCCGCCATCTCGTCTCCGCATCCGACCGCGACGACGGTGGCCCGCGAGAGCCCGCTCGCCTCGGCGAAGCCGGCCGTGACGGTACCGACGGCGTGCGTGGCGTCGCGCAGCTCCGGGAGCATCGTCGGATCGATCCCCGTCGCCTCCAGCACCTCCGCCGACCAGCTCTTCGTTCGAGGATCGAGGAGGGCGAGCGACGAGGCATTCGAAGGGTCCACCGCCGCGAAACCCGTCGCGTGCCGGAGCACGTAGGTACCCGGCGACATGAGCGATTTCGCCTCCTTCCAGATGTCGGGCTCCTCGTCGCGGACCCACAGCGCCTTGAACACCGCGTGGGAC
>JALZDC010000264.1 GCA_030862755.1 Actinomycetota bacterium | reverse complement strand
GTCTCCGAACGAGAAGCGTCGGAGGGCCGGGCCGCGCTCGGCCCCTCGGCGCCCGTGAGGCTGATCCCCAACGGCGTCGACCGTGACCGCTTCTCCCCCGACGGGGTCGAGGCAGACCGAGACCCCGGTGCTCCGCTCCTGGTCTGCGTGGGGCGCTTGAGCCACCAGAAGGGACAAGACGTTGCGATCCGCGCGCTCGCCCTGCTGAACGATCGGGTGGCCCGGCTCCGTCTCGTCGGGGCCGAGAGCGGCGGGGGAGAGCGGGCCGATCTGGAAGCGCTCGCGGAGTCGCTCGGGGTGTTCGACCGGATCGAATGGCGTGGAGGGGTCGACGACACGGCGCCCGAGTACCGCGCGGCGGACGTGGTCGTCACACCCTCCCGGTGGGACGGTCTGTCGCTCGCCCTCCTCGAGGCGATGGCGTCCGGCGCCCCGATCGTCGCCAGCGACGTGAACGGCAGCGAATCGCTAAGAGACGCGGGCGTGATCGTGCCGCCGGACGATCCGCCGGCCCTCGCCCACGCGATCGATGAGCTCCTCCGGGACCCCGCCGCCAGGCTCCGCCTCGGGGCGGCGGCGCGAGCACGGAGCGGTTCGTTCGACCTCGCATCCACGATGCGGCAGAACCTCGATCTGTGGTCCGGGCTCGCGGCCGGTTCCGCCGGGGCAGACGTCCGCGCCCCGGCGTAACCGACCGTCGGACAGCGACGCGCGGGGAGCTGAGCCATGGACCAACGCGTGGATGCCAAGAGCGATCCACGATCCGAGATGGAGACGCCCATACCCTACGTGTGCATGCCGGGCAGCCCATACACGGGGTCGACCCTACTCGGCATGCTGATGGGCAATCACCCGGCGTGCGCCTCGATCGGAGCGGCCACGGGACTCACCGCTCGTGTGGACCTGTCCACGTACCTGTGCTCGTGCGGGACGAGGTTCGCCGATTGCTGGTTCTGGGAACGGATCGCCCGCCGGACGATCGAGCTCGAGCACCCGGTCACCGTCTTCCAGAAGGGCTTCTGGAACACCCACGTGCGGGTGTCGGATAGCCGTTCGGTCAACGGGCTCATCGTCAGCTCGCTGGGCAACGCGTCGCTGACCGCGGCCCGCGACGCCGTGATCGGCAAGGTGGGACCGGTGGTGAGGAGAGTCTCGGAGGCCAGGCTCTCCTCGTGGAGCCTCGCCCGGGCCGTGCTCGAGGTGACCGGGAAGCGCGTGTTCGTCGACACGGCGCGGGATCATCAGCGTCCTCGACACCTCGCGGGGATGCCCCAGCTCGACGTCAAGGTGGTCCACCTCGTCCGAGACCCGCGCGGGAACGTCGCCAGCATCATGAAGCACACGGGGGTCGGGGTCGGGAAGGCCGCCCGTCAGTGGCGGCATTACAACGTCGAGGCGGATCGCATCAAGGGCCTCTTCGGACCGGAGTCATGGATGCTGCTGCGGTACGAGGAGCTGTGCAACGACCCCCAGGGAACGCTCGACCGAGTCTCCCGCTTCATCGGCGTCGAGCCGGCTCCGATCTCCACGCTCCTCGAGCCCTCGGAGCGGCACGTGATCGGGAACTCGATGCGGCTCAGGGCGTTGGACGAGATCCGTGAGGACCTCTCTTGGCGATCGACGCTCCGCACGCGAGACCTGCGCACGATCGCCCGGATCGTCGGGACGACGAGTCATCGGCTGGGATACGAGTGGCCATGAGCGGGACGAGACGGCTGCTCGTGTTCGTCCATATCAACAAGACCGCCGGAACGACGCTGCGATACATCCTGCGCAGCTCCTACGGTGCCCGGCACTGCGACGTCGAGCCGTGGCACGGCGCCTGGGCGGACCCGCCCTTCTCGACCGCGGACCTGCAGCGCGTCCGCAAGCTCTACCCTCGATTGGCGAGCATCGCGGGACATCGGATCAGCGGCCACGTCGACCTGGAGGAAGCCGGCACGGACTTCCGCTACATGACCTTCCTCCGTGAGCCGGTCGCGCTCTGCGCCTCCCGCTTCCAGTACCAGCTCGACTATCGGAAGAAGCAGAACATCGTGTTCGAGGAATGGATCGAGAAGGACTGGGTGCGCGACGCTCAGACGCAGCGGATCGGGGGCACCGCCGACCCCGACGACGCGATCGCGATGATCCGGAAGAAGGCGATGTTCGTCGGGCTCACGGAGCGATTCGACGAGTCCGTCGTGCTGCTCCGAGCGCTCCGGGCACCGGACCTCGATATCCGGTACGCGCCCGTCAACGTCGCCAAGAGCTCGGACGTGGCGAAGCGTCTCCTCGCCGACCCCGGAACGCATCGGATGATCGTGGAGGCGAACCAGGCCGATCTCGCGCTCTACGAGCACGTCACGGGAG
>JALZDC010000234.1 GCA_030862755.1 Actinomycetota bacterium | reverse complement strand
GTCCCTAGGGCTCGTCGCGGGGGCCGGCGTAGACTGTGGGCAACCGAACCGGATAGGAGCAGTTGAGATGCCTGACTGGGGATGGATCGTACTTGCCGTGGCCGTCGTCTTCGGCGCGAGCAAGCTTCCGGACATCGCGCGGAACCTCGGCCGTTCCTCGGGAGAGTTCAAGAAGGGACTCAAGGAGGGGAACGAAGTATCGGGCGACATGGAGGCGGGGACGCCGCCCTCCTCAGGCGTTGGACCTGCCCCCGCGCCCCCCCCGCCGGGACTCGCTCCGGACGGAGACGAGCGCAGGCCGGAGACCACCCTCTAGAGCGACCACCCTCTAGGAGGTCCCCGGGGAGGTCCCCGGGTCCTCGGCTGCGGCTGGCCGCATCTCGCTCGCGATCTTACCGAGGATCCCGTTCACGAAACGCGGCGCTCCCTCGCCGGACAGATCCGTGGCCGCCTCCACGGCCTCGCTGATGGCCACGGACGGAGGGATGTCGGGGCGGTGGCGAAGCTCGTGCACCGCCACGCGGAGGATCGTCCGGTCGAGCGCCGCCATGCGCTCCACGCTCCATCCCTCCGAGTGCTCCTGGAGGAGGAGATCGATCTCCGGCAGGTGAACGTCCACCCCCTCCACGAGCTCTGCGGAGAAATCCGATACGGATCGGCCCGCCTCGATCCATTCCGAGAGCACGTCGGCCGGCTCCGCCTCGGTGATGTCCGCCTGGTAGAGGATGTCGATCGCGATCCGGCGGGCCTCGCGCCGCGACGTCACGCCTTCACACGTTCGATGTACTCGCCCGAGCGTGTGTCGACCTTCACCTGATCGCCCTCCTCCACGAACAGCGGGACCTGTACGACGACGCCCGTCTCGAGCGTGGCTGGCTTGAGCGCGTTCGTCCGCGTGTCCCCCTTGGCGGCAGGGTCCGTGTTCCTGACCGACAGGACCATCGACGCGGGAAGGTCGACCGAGATCGGAACGCCCTGATGGGTGGCGACGGTCGCCTGGCCGCCTTCCGTGAGGTACCTCCCCGCCTCACCCACGACGATGCCGGGGACGTGCAGTTGCTCATAGGTCTGGAGATCCATGAAGACGAAGTCGGATGCTTCGGGATAGAGGTATTGCATCTCCTTGCGCTCGACGATCGCGAGGCCGACCTTGACCCCGGCATTGAATGTCTTGTCCACCACCGCGCCCGTCCTGACGTTCCGGAGCTTGGTGCGAACGAAGGCACCACCCTTCCCGGGCTTCACGTGTTGGAACTCGACGATCTGGAACAACGTGCCGTCCAGCTGCAGGGTCATCCCGTTCTTCAGGTCGTTGGTGGAGACGCTCATCGGCAGCTACAGCTCGATGAGTTCTCGCGTGGAGGTACCGAGCACGGTCGGCCCGTCCTCCGAGACCTCGACGGCGTCCTCGATCCGCACGCCACCCATGCCCGGGAGATACACACCCGGCTCGACGGTGACCACCGCACCCGCCGGCAGAACGTCATCCCCATCCCGCCGGAGCGACGGGCTTTCGTGGATCTCGAGACCCACGCCGTGGCCGAGGCCGTGCGTGAAACGATCCCCATAACCCGCATCGGCGATCACACTCCGAGCCGCTCGGTCGACGTCACCCGCTGCGACGCCGGGTCGCAGCGCGTCGATCCCGGCCTGCTGTGCCGCGGCCACGATGTCGTGCACCTTTCGCAGCTCCGTCGCCGGCTCGCCGAAGGCGACGGTCCGGGTCATATCCGTGTGATAGCCCCCCACCTTCGCGCCGAAGTCCATCTTGATCACGTCGCCTTCCGCGAGCGCGCGATGGCACGGCCGGTGGTGAGGCTCGGCGGCGTGCTCGCCGAAAGCGACGATCGGGTCGAACGACAGGCCGTCGGCGCCGTGTCGCGTCATCGCCAGCTCGAGCTGCGCGGCAGCCTGCCGTTCCGTGATGCCGACCACTAGCAGGTCCAGGATGTTTTCGAAGGCGCCGTCGGTGGCTTCCTGGGCCGACCGGAGGAGCTCGAGCTCCTCTTCATCCTTCGACCACCGGAGGCGCTCGACCTCTTCGCCGATCCCTATCAGCTCGACACCGTCGAACCGCTCCTGCCATCGTTCCAGCTGCTCGACGGTGACCGCGTGGCGTTCGAACCCCACTCGACCGATGCCGAGTCGCCTGAGCTGACCCCGGATGGCCGCGGCGATGTTCTCCATCGACGCCACGCGGGTGAGGTCCGGTACCTCGTGCCGGGACTGTTCGTCGTACCGACCGTCCGTGAAGAATACGGACTCCGCGGGGCTGAGGAGCGCCATCGCCGAAGAACCGGAGAATCCGGTGAGGTAGCGGACGTTGGCGAGCTTCGTGACCAGCAGCGCGTCCACCTCCAGCCGCGCGCAGCGTTGGGTCAGCAGGTTCCTTCTCGTCAGGTGATCCACGGCACCGCCTCCAGAGCGAGATGATAGCCACCGGCCCCCAGGCCGATGATGGACGCGCGGCAGACCTCGCTCACCACGGATCGGCGACGGAAATCCTCTCGCGCCAGGGTGTTGGACATGTGCACCTCGATCACGGGGAGGCCGCTCGCCTCGATCGCGTCGCGGAGCGCGTAGGAGTAGTGGCTCAGCGCGCCCGGATTGATCACGACGGCGCCGACGCCCT
>JALZDC010000197.1 GCA_030862755.1 Actinomycetota bacterium | reverse complement strand
CCTCGTGGCCGGGCAGCGCGTCGTGATCGCGAGCGTGCTCGGATGCGCCGCCCGGGGAGAGGAACCTCCCTGTGAGCATTGCGCGGCAGGTCGTATTGGCCGGTGCGACCGGGTCACCGTGGGACATCTCAAGCCTGGGCTCCAGACCGGCTTCTGCACGGAGACGGGTGGTGGCTGGAGCCGTCTGATGCTCGCTCATCGCTCGCAGCTCTGGCCCGTTCCGGACGGGATGAGCGACGAGACCGCGGTCCTCCTCGAGCCCCTGGCGTGTGCGATCCACGCGGCGTTCCGCGCCGAGATCCCCGCCGGCGGAACCGTGCACGTCGTCGGCGCCGGCACGGTCGGCATCCTCACCCTGATCGCGATCAAGGCACTCACGAAGGCCGATCACGTCGTCGTGGCCGCGAAGCACCAGCGCCAGCGCGCCGCGGCGACGATGGCCGGCGCCGACGACGTCGTGCGTCCTGAACACGCCGTGAAGGCGGTCCGCCGGACCGATCACGCCGTGAAGCTCACCCCTGAGCGGGGGATGGATTTCCTCCTGGGAGGCGTCGACGTGTCGATCGAGTGCACGGGATCGAGCAGCGCGCTGGATCTCGCCCTTCGGACGACGAAAGCGGGCGGGCGTGTCGTCGTGTCCGGCATCCCCGGCGGAGCCGCCGATCTCTCCCCGTTGTGGTTCCGCGAGCTCGAGCTCGCGGGTGCGTACACGTCCGGCGTGGAGGACCTCGGCGACGGCGTCATGCGTCCGACGTTCCAGATGGCGATCGACCTCGCATCGAGCCTCTCGATGCTGGACCAGCTCGTGGGCGCGACGTACCCGCTCGATCGGTGGCGCGAGGCGCTCGACCATGCGATGGCCGCCGGCAAGCTCGGCACATTCAAGGTGGCGTTCGCGCCCCAAGACTGAGGAGAGAAGGCACATGCCCAGACCCGGATTCGTCTTGGAGGTGGACGAGCGGACGCCACCGCTCCTGGTTCACGAGGGGGAGGGCTTCCGCATGCAGAAGTTCCCGCTCGGTACGCGGGTCGTGTATCCGCCCGATGCATTGCCCGGGATCCGGGACGTCAATGGCGCGATCCGTCACGCCTTGCTCCATCCCACGGGAAGCTCGCAGCCACTGCCGGACCTCCTCAAGGCCGGGATGAAGCTCACGATCGCCGTGGACGACATCTCGATCCCCTTGCCGCCGATGACGCGCCCCGATATCCGACAGCGGATCCTCGAGCAGGTGATCGAGCTGGCGGCGCGCCAGGGGGTCGAGGACGTGCAGATCGTGGTCGCAACCGCCCTGCACCGCCGGATGACCGCCGATGAGATCCGCCGGATGGTGGGAGAGCGCGTTTTCCGGTCCTTCTGGCCCAAGGACCTCTACAACTTCGACGGCGAGGACAAGGACGAGCTGACGTTCATCGGGACGACCGACAAGCATGAGGACGTCGAGATCTCGAAGCGGGCGGCCGGATCGGACCTGCTCGTCTACATCAACGTGAACCTCGTGGCGATGGACGGCGGCCACAAGTCGGTCGCGATCGGTCTCGCCGGCTATCGATCGCTCAAGCACCACCACAACGTCGAGACGATGATGCACTCGCGATCCTACATGGACCCTCGGCCCGGTCACAGCGCGATCGCCGATTCCGCCACGCGCATGGGGCGGCTGCTCGCCGCCAACGGCCTCACGATCTTCCAGATCGAGACCACGCTGAATGCGGAGACCTTCCCGAAGAACCTCGGCTTCTTGAACAGGCGGGAATGGGAGTGGTCCGCGTACGACCAGGGCCTGATGATGGCGGCTCGGAAGGCCAACCAGGTGGCGCCCCCGCGTGCGCGCCGGGAATTCTTCCGTCGGGTCGAGGCTCCCTACAAGGTCACCGGCATCCACGCCGGCGAGGTGGAAGCCGTCCACGAACGGACGCTCGAGAACCTGCACCGGCAACAACTGGTTGAGGTCCGGGGGCAGTCGGACGTTCTCGTGTTGGGATTGCCCTACGTCAGCCCCTACAACGTGAACTCGATCATGAACCCGATCCTGGTGCATTGCTTAGGGCTCGGCTACCTCTTCAACATGTACCGGAACATGCCGCTCGTGAAGCCGGGCGGCGTCGTGATCATGTACCACCCGGTGCCGTGGGAATTCCATCAGATCCATCACCCGTCGTACATCGACTTCTTCGAAGAGGTGCTGGCGGAGACGACGGATCCCTCCACGATCGAATCCAAGTACGAGGAGCGATACGCGACCGATCCGTGGTACACGCACCTTTACCGAACGTCGCACGCGTACCACGGCGTCCATCCTTTCTACATGTGGTACTGGGGCGCGCACGGGCGTGACCATGCCGGCGATGTGATCTTCGTCGGCGGCGAGCCGAAGTCGGTCGCGCGCCTCGGCTATCGCGCCGCCGGCTCGTTCCGGGACGCCCTCGAGATGTCGAAGGACACCGTCGGATCCTCGCCGTCGATCACGTATTTCCACGCCCCTCCGATCATGATCGCGGACGTGCTGTGAGGAGACGGCGATGAGCGTGATGGACGAACTGAAAACGCTGGCGGATGGGTTCCGGTGGGGCAGGCGCCCGCTGGTCCCTCGGTCCGCGGAAGAGCACGCGAAGCCGAAAGAGGATCGCGTCTTCCCTTCCGATTGGGCCCGGACCGACGTGGGAGTAGCAGCGAGGCAAGTGCTCCTGAAGGGAGCGATGCATCCCATCGTTCGGAACGAGCTCACCCTTCGGGTATTCGGCAGAGACAACCTCGAAGGTGTCGACCCACCGATGATCTTCTTCTCGAATCATTCGAGCCACCTGGACGCGACGCTGATCATGTGCACCCTGCCGGACGTGTGGCAGGCCAAGACCGCGGTGGGAGCGGCGCGCGACTACTTCTTCGACGTGTGGTGGCGGCAGGCGTTCACGGCGCTCGTCTACGGCGCGTTCCCGATCGATCGCGCACGCGGCGCGAGGGGTGCCGTGGACAAGGCCCGCGAGCTTCTGTCCCAGGGATGGAGCATCGTGGTCTTCCCGGAAGGCACGCGCTCGGCGGACGGCCATCTGCAGCGGTTCCGGCACGGAGCCGCCCGGCTCGCGTTGGAGACCGGTGCGGGCGTCGCGCCCATCGCGATCGTCGGGACGTTCCAAGCGATGCCGAAGGGACGGTTCTGGCCGCGTTCGGGAAGACCTCCTGTGACGGTTCGGTACGGCGCGCCCTTCTGGCCCAGAGAGGGAGAGACGCATCAGGAGCTCTCCCGTCGGATGACCCAAGCGGTGACGCAGCTCTTCCACGAGGAACGCACGACGTGGTGGGAAGCGCTGCATCGCGCACAGAGGGGCGAGACCCCTTCGCTCGTCGGTCCCCAGGGTCCCGATTGGCTCCGGAGATGGGAGGGTTCGCGTCCCGTCGGCCGCAAGGGTCCCTCGAAGGTCTGGGAGTAGCTTCGTGCCGAGGACGGGTGGAACGGAACGGCGCTCGACCCTCATCGAGGAAGCGATCCGGCAATTCGGGCGCGAAGGCTACGGGGGCGCCAGCCTGGACGACATCGCCGGCGCCGTCGGTGTCCGCAAGCAGACGCTCCTGTACTACTTCCAGACCAAGGACGCGCTGCTCGAGGCGTGCCTGCAGGCCGCGGGGATCAAGCTGGCGGACGTGATCGCGCAGGCGCTCGAAGGGAAGGAGGGCTATTGGGATCGTGCGGAAGCGGTGATCCATTCGGTGTTCGATCTTGCTGCCGACTGGCCCGAGTTCCCGATGTTCGTCAGGGAAGCGGGCAGGCTCGGGCCCCTCGCGTTCGAGCGGTTCGCTGGCGTGCTCGACCCGCTCAGACGGCGAGCGGTCGAATTCCTCCGGTCCGGGATGGATGACGGCGAGGTGCGCAAACAGGACCCGGCGATGCTCCTGTTCACGCTGTACACCGCGGTGGTGGGCTCGCTCACCGAGGCGAGTGTCCTGAATGCCGTGGTGGGGGCGGACAAGAGCCGGGCATCACTCCGGCGGCGCGAGAAGGAGGTCATCGGATTCGTCCGGGCCGCGCTGCAGCCGTCCGGGTAGCGCTACTCGCCCGGGATGATGAAGGCGATGAGCGCGAAGACGAAGATCAGCACCAGGATCACGACCACGAGCGCGATCCGACCGATGACCCCGTCCTCCGCGTGAAGCCCCTGCATGAGCTGGTGCATGGATGTGTTCGTCATGCGCCTGGTGTATCCGCAACGCGCCCGACAGAAACCTCCTCCGCGAGCTGCCAGAACTCGCCGACGAGACCGATCGAGTCGAAGACGGCCTGAGACTCCTCCGGGGTCTTGCGCCGCCAGTCCGGCGAGAGACGATCCTCGAACCACGCGTTGGCGAGTCGCCAGCCTTGCTGCGGTGTGAAGGTCGCGCCCGGCGGCGTCTGCCGCAGTCCTGCCCATCGCGTGACGTGCTCTTCCGACCGGAAGAGGAGCATGCTCGCTCAGGTGGAGCCGATGTCGTCCCACCAGCGCGCGGCGGGGATCGCGAAATGGATCACGCCCTGGGCGGACGCGTCGATCGTCCCGTTGCGTACATCGAGCGAAAGGGGTTCGGAACAGTCGGGGCAGTACGTCCGGATGCGCGCGTCGGCGTGCAGGCACGCCGGGATCCCGAGCGCGTCCCAGATGCAGTTGGCGAAGTATCGACGACCGCCGACAAGCACCTCGAAGGGCGTCGGGATCGCAGAGAACGGGCTCGCCATCCAGATGTAGGGCGTCCCGGGTGCGAGGACGAAGACGTGGCCGTCCGCGAGCCGCCGAAGTGAGGTCTCGACGTCCGGGGTCGCGACGCCGAGCTCGTCGGCCACCTCAGGACCCGTGGGCGGCCGTCCCTCCTCGACGAACCTCCGATACACGGCGAGCCTGACGTCCCGGTCGAGGCTCGCGACGTCGCCGGGTGAGGCGACCATGGTTGCTAGGAGTAGAACTCGACGACGAGGCGTTCCTCGAGGGTCACCGGGAGCGGGATCTCGTCTCGTTCCGGGGTTCGTGTGAAGGCGCCCTTGATCTCGTCCTTGTTGCGGTAGAGGTAACCAGGCGGGTCGGGGGTGATCTGGATGGCCTCGCGCACGGAGATGAAGTTCCGCGCCTTGTCCGTGATGCTGATCTCCTGGCCCGGCTTCACCTGCGCGCTGGGGACGTCGATCCTCTTACCGTCGATGAGCACGTGGCCGTGCGATACGAGCTGCCGGGCCTGGTGGATCGTGAGGGCGAACCCGAGACGCAGGATCACCGAGTCGATCCGGGTCTCAAGCTGTCTGAGCAGCTCCTCCCCGGTCACGCCCATCGAACCGCGGGCTCGTTCGTAGTACTTGCGCATCTGTCGTTCCCCCACCGCGTAGATCGCCCGCATCTTCTGCTTCTCCACCAGACGGGTCTGGTACTCGGAGATGCGCTTGCGGCCGCGGCCGTGCTGGCCGGGCGGGTACGGCCGCTTGTTGGCAGGACAATTGGGGCGCCCACACAGAGGGGCGCCCACGCGGCGACACATGCGATGCTTGGGTCCGAGCTTGTCCATCGAGGCCGGTCAGACTACCAGAGGGCTCTCTGCTCGGGCTACCGCCGGTAGGCTGCCTCGCCGTGCATGACCAGCGCGAACGGGTGGTTGGATGCGTCCTCGGGCTTGCGCTCGGGGATGCGCTCGGGGCGCCGTTCGAGTTCCGTCGGCGTGAGGACATCCCCCATCCTCTGCCCGTGTTCGAGCGGGGTTGGATGGGGCTCGAGCCCGGGCACTGGACCGACGACACGGCGATGGCGCGCAACCTCTGTCGATCCCTGGCCGAGCACGGACGGCTGGAGCCGGGTGATCTCTTGCGGCGGCATCTCGACTGGTTCGCCACCGATCCGCCGGATGTCGGGGATCTCACGAGGCGTGTGCTGAGCCGCATCCGGGAC
>JALZDC010000138.1 GCA_030862755.1 Actinomycetota bacterium | reverse complement strand
ACCAGTCGGTTCGCGAACGTCGATCCCGTGATGGTGTCGTCACCCGAACCTCCGATGACGTTCTCGACAGTGCCCCTCACTTCGTCGTTCTCGCCGGCTTCACCATCGTCGGCACCGACGCCGATCGTCACGGTCACCGGACCACCGGCGGACGAGTAGTCGACCGTGTCGATCCCGGCGCGGCCGTGAAGGACGTCAGGTCCGCCGGCGCCGATCAGCGTGTAGTTGCCGGCGTCACCATCGAGGTTGTTCGCGTTCGCGTCGCCGGTGAGCGTGTCGTTGCCGAGGGCGGTGGTGACGTTCTCCGTTTGGACGTTGTCGCCCTCCCCTGCGGCTCCGTCGTTCGCGGCGCCGTCCAACGACACGTTCCGATCCGGGGTGCCGTCGTAGTCGGCGGTGTCGATCCCGTCCCCGCCGGTCAGCGCATCGGCGAGTCCTCCGCCGTCAAGGGTGTCGTCGCCGATCTCACCGTTCAGCGTGTCGGGCTGCGCTCCACCTTCGAGGTTGTCGTCCCCATCCCCTCCGGAGACGGTCAGCGGCTCCCCCAAACCGGTCGTCGTCAGGATGTCGTTCTCCGCGGCGAGGTTCACGACGATCATCGCGATCCCTCCCAAAGGCTTGGCGCACCGGACGCCGGTTAGCACCGCCGGGTCGGCTTCGCAACCTGCGCCCGCCGTGGCGCCCGCGGGATCCGATACGAAGACGTAGGTGCCATCGTCGGTGATGTGCACGGTATTTATCGCATCGTCTCCGGCCACCGTCACCGTGTCGACGGCGAGCGAGACGTTGATCGCGGCGGCGAAGGCCGTCGTGGGAAGACCGAACACAGCCATGAGTGCGAGGACCAGCCCTGGCCCCAAGAAGCGCTTCAGCGCAGAACGTGAAGCGCGCGAGTCATCCCTCATCTACCCATCCTCCCTAGTAAGAGGCCACCCTGCGGCGGACCTAAGAACAGCTCCTCTAACTAGTACCACCCGGGCCTGTCCGGGGGGAAGAGACCTACGGCCTAAGGTTAGGAGAGACCTACGGCCTAGAACGTGAAGGCATCAGGGCCGTTCATCGTGTGACGGGCGAGCCCAGCGGTCGACGCCCCCCTCTTTCGCGTACCGGTCGATCTCGGCGAGTTCGTCCTTGGTGAAGTCCGGGTTCTCGAGCGACGCGACGTTGTCGCGGATCTGCTCGGGACGGCTCGCACCGATCAACGTGGACGTCACCCTTCTATCGCGGAGCACCCAAGCGATCGCCATCTGCGCGAGGCTCTGACCCCGCGCCCGCGCGATCTCGTTGAGGGCGCGCACGCGCTCGAGGTTCTCCTCGCTCAGGTCGGACGCCGCGAGCGTGTCACCGCCGGGCCGACGTACCCGCGCATCCTCAGGCACGCCGGAGAGGTACTTGTCCGTGAGGACGCCTTGAGCCAAGGGCGTGAACGCGATGCAGCCAACCCCCTCCTCACCGAGCGTGTCGAGGAGCTCCTCCTCGATCCACCGGTTGAACATGTTGTACGAAGGCTGGTGGATCAGGAGTGGGACATCGAGGCCGCGCAGGATGGCAGAGGCGTCTCGGGTCTTCTTCGCCGAGTACGACGAGATGCCCGCGTACAGTGCCTTGCCCTGCTGGACCGCCGTCGCGAGCCCGCCCATCGTCTCTTCGAGCGGGGTGTCGGCGTCGAACCGATGCGAGTAGAAGATGTCGACGTGGTCGACGCCCATCCGCTGCAGGCTCTGATCGAGGCTCGCGAGCACGTACTTCCGCGAGCCACCGCCCTGTCCGTACGGCCCGGGCCACATGTCCCATCCGGCCTTCGTCGAGATGATCAGCTCGTCTCGGTACGGTCCGAAGTCCTCGCGGAGCAGCCGTCCGAAGTTGGTCTCGGCGCTGCCGTACGGCGGACCGTAGTTGTTCGCGAGGTCGAAGTGGGTGATCCCGAGGTCGAAGGCGGTCCGGAGCATCGCGCGCTGCGTGTCGAGGGGCGTCGCGTCGCCGAAGTTCTGCCAGAGGCCCAAGGAGATCGGGGGGAGCTGGAGTCCGCTCCGACCGCAGAAGCGATAGGGCATCCTCTCGTATCGATCGCCCGCGGCCGAGTATGTGTGGCCCATCCCCGCACCGTAGCCCATTACCCACCGAGTCTGACTAGGTGAAGCGGATCGTCCTCGGCGGCCCAGGCCGCGACAGGTGCTCCATCGATCGGTCGGGTCAGCCTCGTTCCCGAGCGAGCTTCTGGAGGCCGGTCACACTCGGCGTCTCGACCGTCGTCTCTCCAAGCAACCCCCGGATCGCCTCCCGCTCGGAACCATGGGTACGGCCGGTCATGTTCCACGTGCTCGCGAGGAACTTGACCCTGTCGAGACGGACGACTTCCATATCACCCTTCCACTCGATCTCGACGGCGCCGATGGCTGCCCACTGACGGATCGTCCGAACATCCACACCAGTCAACTCAGCTGCCGCTTCGATCAGCACCGAACCGTTCGGCATCACCTGAGGTTCCGTCCGTGTTCGTTCTTCGTGCCTCTTCATCTGCGCAACCACCGTAGGCCGATCGAGGGCCGGCGCGCATCCGCCATCCGCCGGGTTCGGAGGCGCCGTTCGGACTGGTGCGGAAGGCGGAGAGACACACCTGGGGTCGATCGAAGGGCAAGATCCGGACGCTCGGCTCGACCGCCGCGGCGGGGTGAGTCCCTATCCTCTCCAACTTCGCGCTCGGCCCGCGGCTGCCAGATCGGGATCGTAGTTCGGGTCATCGTTCGGGATGGAGCCGAACAGGTTGCCGACCCCCTTCACCCCAAGCGACTGCCAGACAGCGGCCACGTGCTGGCTGCGGTCTTCATCGCCTTCCCAGTCGAGCCGTTCCCGCCGCAGCTCCGCCCAGGTCGTGATGACCTGTCTCACCTTGTCCGGATCGCCCGAGCAGACGCGCAGGAGGCTGTCGACGTTGTTGGCGATGAGGGTTGCATCCTCCCGTTCATCGAATGGCGTTCGTCCCGACAGGTGCCAATCCCATCGCAATCGCTCGATGTAGTCGAGGAGGGGGAAGCAGAGCTGTGCGATGTCGGTGACGTCTGGCTCGACCGAACTCGGTGGCTCGTTCGTCAGGTCGAGGATATCCCGCGCCGGGGCCTGGTCCTGCCGCGGGGGGTCGGGAACGGCCGGGGACGCCGCCGCGATCGTGGGATCTCGAGGTTCGAGCCAGCCGGCGGATGCCGGGACCGACTCCGAAACCCTGATGGGATCTTCCCGGCTCAGCTCCTCCCGTTCGTTCGTAAGTTGCGCCAGACGCCGCTCGGCGGCGCGGAGCTGATACTGGAGCTCGGTGGCGCGACGGTCTGCTTCGGCCGCGCGTCGTCGGTCCTCAGCGGCGAGCCGGCGCTCCGTGTAGGCACGATCGCGCGCCTCGTCGCGCTCGCGCTCCGCCTTGGCGACCTCCGCGCGAGCGACGGCCGATGAGGCCACCTCCTCCGCGTACTCGCTGAGCTCAGTCTCGAGCTTCAGGCACCGCGAACGCAACCGTTCGATCTCGTCCTGGCGTGCCTCGGCCTCAGCTTGCGCGAAGGTCAGCTTGCGCTCCGTGTCGGCCAGATTCACCTCGGCCTCTCGGCGCGCCGCCTCGCTCTCGGGATATGCCGCGGCGATGGCGCTCAACTCGGCGATCCGCGTCTCGCACGTGGCGATCGTCGCATGGTCGCGGACCGTCTGAGCGGTGAGGGCGTCCTCTCGCTCTCGCGCTCCGGCTAGCATCAGCTCGAGCGTCCAGATGCGCTCCTCGGCCTGGCGGATCTCGTCGATCCCCTCGAGGCCTCGAGCCGGATCTCGTGCCGCGAGGACCTCGAGGTGCGCGCGCAACTCGGCGAGACGCTCGGTGAGCCCGTCCGAGCCCGCCGATGGAGCCGCCGACCCTTCGGACTCGGCCCCTCTGCCTCCGCGTCTGCCCTCTTCCATCCGACCTCGAATCCTAGGTCCCCTACTCGAACTACGGCAGCCTCCGTAAGAACTATTCACATCCCTGTCGATCGGCTTAGAGCGATCGCCAGCTGTCCGATCCGCGCCGTTTCC
>JALZDC010000359.1 GCA_030862755.1 Actinomycetota bacterium | reverse complement strand
CCTGGGGATCGCGCGGCCTCGGTACGGCGAGCTCGTGATCCGCGGGCTGCTGTTCCTCTGCGCGATCCTCTCGGTCGCCACGACGGTCGGCATCCTGGTCGCGCTGCTCGAGCCCACGATCGAGTTCTTCGGCGAGGTCTCGATCGGTGATTTCTTCACGGGCACGGAGTGGTCCCCGCTCTTCGCCGACGCCAAGTTCGGCGTCCTTCCTCTGATCATCGCCACGTTGACGACGACTTTCTGGGCCCTCTGCGTGTGCATTCCGTTCGGCCTGGGCGCCGCGATCTACCTCAGCGAGTACGCGCACGAACGCACGCGGCGCATCCTGAAGCCCGTGCTCGAGATCCTCGCGGGGATCCCGACGGTGGTCTACGGGTTCTTCGCCCTGACCTTCCTCACGCCACTGCTCCAGGACATCTGGTTCCTCGGCAAGGAGCCCGGCATTTTCAACGCGCTCTCCGCCGGCCTGGTGATGGGAGTGATGATCCTGCCGACCGTCGCATCGCTGTCGGAGGACGCCATGGCCGCCGTGCCGCAGGGACTTCGCCAGGGCGCCTTCGCCCTCGGCGCCACGAAGCTCAAGGTCTCGGTCAAGGTCGTGGTCCCCGCGGCGCTGTCCGGGATCGTCGCCTCGTTCGTGCTCGGCATCTCGCGCGCCGTCGGCGAGACCATGATCGTGCTGATCGCCGCCGGCGGGACCCCCAACCTGAGCGTCAACCCCACAGAGGCGATGCAGACGATGACCGCCTTCATCGGGGCGGCCGGGCTCGGCGACCAGCCGACCGGCAGCGTCGGCTACCAGACGATCTTCGCCGTCGGAACCACGCTGTTCCTCATGACCTTCGTCATGAACATGATCAGCATCCGCCTCGTGCGCAGGTACCGGGAGGTGTACGAGTGAGCGCGCACGGGGCGACCCAGCCGGTGATCGGCAGCCGGCCGAGAAGCGACCGCGTCCAGGGCCACCTGTTCCGGTTCGCGATGTTCTTCAGTCTCGGGGTCGGCATCGTCAGCCTCGTGACGCTCCTGATCCAGGTGTTCGTGGAGGGGTCGTCGCGGCTCAACCCGGACCTGGTCAACAACTTCCCGTCGAGCAACCCCGACATCGCGGGGGTTCAGTCGGCGATGTTCGGAACGCTGTGGGTGGTCGGCATCGTCGCTGTCACGTGCATCCCGATCGGGATTGGCGCGGCGATCTACCTCGAGGAGTACGCGGACCGTGAGCGCTGGTACAACCGCCTGATAGAGCTGAACATCCAGAACCTGGCCGCGGTGCCCTCGATCGTCTACGGCATCCTCGGCCTCGCGTTCCTGGTTCGAGGCTTCGCCGACCTCGGCTTCGTGGTGCTGGCCGGCGGGCTGACGCTCTCGCTGCTCGTCCTGCCCATCGTGATCATCTCGGCTCGCGAGGCCATCCGGGCCGTGCCGGACTCGATCCGCCAGGGGGCCATGGCGCTTGGCGCCACCCAGTGGCAGACGATCCGGCGCCAGGTGCTGCCGGCCGCGATCCCGGGGATGGCCACGGGCTCGATCCTCGCCCTGTCGCGAGCGATCGGCGAGGCTGCCCCACTGGTGCTGCTCGGCGCCCTCACCTTCATCACCTTCAACCCCGAGGGCCTGGACAGCTCCTTCACCGTGCTTCCGATCCAGATCTTCAACTGGATCTCGCGCCCGCAGGAGGAATTCAAGGTGCTGGCGGCGGCGGCGATCGTGGTCCTGCTTGCGATCCTGCTGCTCATGAACGCCAGCGCGATCTATCTACGCAACCGCTACCAGCGAAAGTGGTAGGTGCTCAACATTGCCCCAGAAGCAGATGACCGAACAGCGGCATGACCCGATGGTCACCGGTCGCGAACCCAGAGCCGCGATGCGGATCACGGGTCGCGGCGAGTCTCCCCAGCCGGACCTGGAGCGAAGCACGGTCTTCCAAATCGACGAGGTCACGGTCAGGTACGGAGGGGTGCCCGCCGTGCGCGACATCACCTTCGACGTCGCCGGGAACGAGATCACGGCGCTCATCGGTCCTTCGGGCTGCGGCAAGAGCACACTGATCCGCTGCCTCAACCGCATGAACGACCTGGTGGCCACGGCGAGCGTCGAGGGAAGCGTCTACTACCACGGCCAGGACCTGTACAGCGACAAAGTCGATCCGGTCGAGGTGCGGAAGCTGATCGGGATGGTGTTCCAGAAGCCGAATCCCTTTCCGAAGTCGGTCTACGACAACATCGCCTTCGGCCCGCGGGTGATCGGGATGAAGGGCGACATGGACGAGATCGTCGAGCGCGCGCTGAGGCGGGCGGCGCTCTGGGACGAGGTCAAGGACCGCCTCAAGGAGAACGCCTACGGCATATCGGGCGGGCAGCAGCAGCGCCTCTGCATCGCACGCTGTCTTGCGGTCGAGCCGGACGTGATCCTGATGGACGAGCCGTGCTCCGCCCTGGACCCGATCTCGACCGGCCGCATCGAGGACCTGATGATCGAGCTGAAGCGGAACTATTCGATCGTCATCGTCACCCACAACATGCAGCAG
>JALZDC010000131.1 GCA_030862755.1 Actinomycetota bacterium | reverse complement strand
CCGCCCACTCGATCAGCTCGACCGGCACTGAGGTCCACAAGCGCCGGTCTCGGCCAAGGTCGTTCGGGGATCCATCGCGAGGACACGGTGCGGGATGACGGCGCTCTCCTCGGGGAGGTGCTGAGTTGCCGCTCGTCGCCGCGGTGGGCATCATGCTCGTAGCCCGCGCGCACCGCGCCACCGGCGACAAGCGCCACAGTCACAGCGCCGACGAGACCGACGAACGCGGCGAGGCGGGACGCGAAGAGGCCGTCCGAGATGCTTCCCGCTTAGGAGTCGCGGTCCGCTGAGTTAACCGAACGCCCGTCGGAGTGGGGTCGTCGTCAGTCCGCGATCCAACCTGCACCACTGCCAGCTCAAGGGCCGTCTCCCGTGTCCCCAGGACGCGGCTCATCGTCAGGCTCGAGATCGAGGGAGATCGAGTTCATGCAGTAACGCTCGCCCGTCGGTCGGGGACCGTCATCGAAGAGATGGCCGAGGTGGCCGCCGCAGCGGGCGCACGTGACCTCGGTTCGTCGCATGCCGAAGGACCGATCCTCGTGGAGCTCGACCGCTCCCGGAGCGATGGCCTCGAAGAAACTGGGCCAGCCGGTGCCCGATCCGTACTTCGCCTCGGAACGGAACAGCTCCGCTTCGCAGCCCGCGCAACGGTAGGTGCCGCGGTCCTTGGTGGATGCGTACTTCCCGGTGAAAGCGCGCTCCGTCCCCTTGTTCCGGAGGACCTCGAACTGCTCGGGAGATAGGCGATGGCGCCACTCCTCTTCAGACGTGGGGAGTAACTCCTCCGCTTGGTCCCTTCGCTTGACTCCCTCGCCCATCGATCCCCTCACCAGACGTCCTCTCTCAGGTTGTATCCGTGACGGCCCCGCGGACCGGAAGCCGCTCTTCCAGCCTGGAGCGGAATCGCGCAGCGAGCTCCGGGCTCGAGGTGAGAAGTTCCTCGAACGATTCACGAGGAACCACCATGAGCTCCGTCGGTTCCCTGGCTCGCGCGTTCTTCGTGTGCGTGGTGTGCAGCATGAGCGAGAGCTCGCCGAATGAGAAGCCAGGTCGGATCCTGGTGATCTCTGACTCACCGGTGTCGGTCGCTTCGGAGACGGATACCTCGCCGGACAGAACGACGTAGAGCGCCTCCGACGCTGAGCCCTGTTCGAAGACGGTAGCCCCCGCCTCCCAGAAGAGGTTCGCTGAGGCCCCTACGATGCGCAGGAGGGTCCGGTCCTCGAGGGTCGCGAAATCAGGCACCGACCGGAGTGCCTTCACCAGGCTATGCGAGACCGCTTCAGACACCGAACCTCCTCACCGCTAGCATCCGTCCCACAAATCACCTTCTTCCGGAGCGATCGATGGCCATCGTAGACGTCCCTCTACGCATCGCGCATGTGTCCGACATCCACTGCGGCGAGCCGACGTTCCAAACGGATGTGATGGCTTCGACGGTCGAGGCGATCAACCGCCTCAAGCCGGATGTCGTCGTCGTCGCCGGCGACCTCACGGCAGCCGGCTATGAATGGGAGTTCGAGACCGCCGCGGAGTGGCTTGGACGTATCGAGGCCCCGACGGTGATCGTTCCCGGGAACCACGACTCGAGGAACGTGGGATACATGCACTTCGAGAGGTTGTTCGGAAAGCGGTTCTCCCGCTACCGGCAGGCATTCGAACCGGAACGCGCCGAACGACTGCATGCGACGGGGATCACAGTCGTCGGTGTCGACTCATCCCAGCCCGACCTCGACGAAGGACATATCGGCAGGGAACGGTATCCGTGGATCCGAGAGCAGCTGAGCGAGCCAGAGGATGTCAAGGTCTTCGCGATCCATCACCATCTCGTCCCCATCCCGGGAACCGGCCGTGAGCGCAACATCATCACCGACGCGGGAGACCTGCTCGCCGAGCTCTCGAGGCTCGACGTCGACGTCGTCCTGGCGGGCCACAAGCACGTGCCGTTCTTCTGGGGCCTCAATGGGATCCTCATCTGCAACTCGAGCACGGCGACAACGAAGAGGGTCCGAGGACGCACGCCCCCCTCATGGAACGAGGTGCAGGTTGATGCGTCGACGGTGAAGGTCTATCTGCACTATCAGGACGGGCGCCGGGAACTCTCGGTCATCTTCAGCCGCAAGACGAGGCTTATGACGCGGGAAGCGTTCTACATGACCGACGACTTCCTCGCCTCGAACCACCTCCTCCCGGTCATCGAGTAGACCGCCAGATGGTGCGGATCCCTGCTGCGGGTTGTGTCCGTTTGGGGGCCGTACGGTCGAGGTAATCAATCTCGCGTGATGACGCTCCCAGGAACGATCGCGCTCCTAGGGTCCGGAGAATTCGAACCATGGACAGAGGAACTGGACCGGACCTTGCTCGCGCATGCCACCTCAGGCGACGGGACCGTCGCCATCGTCCCGACAGCATCCGCCCTCGAAGGCCCCACGTTCGATGACTGGGCCGAGAAGGGGCTGAAGCATTACAGGGGCCTCGGGATCCCGGCACGACGCATCGACCTCCGAGGGCGCGACGACGCAGAACGGAGCGACCTGCTCTCCGCGATAGAGGGAACCAGCATGATCTTCTTCTCCGGTGGGAACCCGGCCTACCTGGCCCGGACCCTCGCCGGCTCGGCGTTCTGGGACGCCGTCGTGGCGAGGGTCCGGGCCGGGGCAGTCTTCGCCGGGTGCAGCGGTGGCGCATGCGTCGCCGGCAGCTTCGCCCCGGAGAGTGTGACGGAGTTCGTGTGGGAAGAGGGATGGACGGCTGGGCTCGAGCTCCTTCCGAACGTCTGGATCCTTCCCCACTTCGATGCCCTCGATCGACACCGACGAGTCCTGCGAGGTCACTTCCTGTCCCGGATCCCGGAGACGAGTTGGTCCCTCGGCATCGACGAGGGGACCGCTGTCGTGCGTTTGGGCGACGCATGGAGCGTGTTCGGTGGGGGCGGGGCATTCCTGGCTCGGGGTCGATCGGCTCGCCGTTTCGCCGCCGGCGAGTCCTTCACGTTCGAGGGGCTCGACAGCCTCGCGGCCGACAGAGACCTCGTCCTCGCGGTCGAGCCCCTCCCGCAGGGGGCTGGTCCGATCGCGCTCGTGTCAAGCGATCAATTCGCCGCGGATACCGTCGAGGTCGATCGGGCCCTCATCGAGCGGTGCGGGCCCCGTGTGGGCATCGTGCTCGAGGCAGACCCATCACATGCTTCGGGGGTGGAAGAAGAAGCGATCCGTCATTACCGATCGCTCGGGGGCGACCCGGTCAGGCTCCGACCGACGGACGCGCCGGGTGACGTCGATCTGGTGTTCCTGGCTGGTGGCGACCCGAAGGAACTCGTGCCCGCATTGCAGCACTCACCGCTCTGGACCGGCGCCCTCCGTGCGTGGCGAACGGGTCTGGGCCTTGCCGGCTCCAGCGCGGGCGCGATGGCGCTGTCCGAATGGTGCCTCTTCGCGGATCCGGGCGAGGATCTGCCCTTCCATTGGGGCCGCGGTCTCGGTCCGCTGCGATCGGCCGCCTTAGCCCCTCACGCAGCCACCAGGCCGGAGGATTGGCTCCAGGATGTCGTGGCCGGGGCTGCCTGTGACGTGATCGCGCTGGATGAAGGCTCGGCTCTGCTCTTGACACCGGGAAACGCGCCGGCGGTTATGGGGGCCGGGAGGGTGCGATCGTTCGCGGGCGGTGCAGCTCCGCGGACGAGCCGGCGCGGTGTGACGGTTCCGACCGTCCGTCTCTATCACCGGACCGCCGCTGCGGAGGACATCTTGCGGCTGGGCTTCATGGACAGCCTGGAGAACAGAAGTCGGGACGGAGCATGGGAGGGGTCGTGGTTCTCGGACACCCCCCTCAGCACCACAGAGGGGCCGGACGGGAACACCTTCCTCGTCCTCGATGTCCCCCGCGAAATCGCGGAGCGGTTCGAATGGCCGGATGGAAGAAAGCCCTACCGTGAGTTCGTCCTGCCCCGAGAGATCGCCAACCGGTTCGGGCCACCCAGCGTCTTGGCCCTCGATGGCACGCTCCGTGAGCCCGATCCCGAGCTGCTCGAGCGTGGGGAGCCGGTATGGGGGCGGGGCGCCCAGGGGTGACAGGCTCGCTCTCCGATCATGCAGCGAAGCACAGACAGCTCGACTGTTTCCTACCCGATCGCCGTGGGTAGAGGGCCCGAGGAGTCGGAG
>JALZDC010000101.1 GCA_030862755.1 Actinomycetota bacterium | reverse complement strand
ATCTTGTAGGGCTTGCCGATCTGGATGACGTGGTCGACTCCGTGCATCTGCTTCCAGTCGATCGCCTGGAAACGCGCGGTGTCGCCGACGAGACCGATGATCGTGTGGACGGCGCCGGGCGAGACGAACGCCTCGCCGCCCGCCCCGCGCACCCGCTCGGAGACGGCCTCGATGTCCGACTCCGTCGCATCCTGCTTCATCACGACGACCATCCGCGACCTCCTTCGGCGCCGGGACGGCCCCGAGGACGCAACGACCCCGGGTCTTCCGCCCGGGGCCCCTGTGCTCTCTCGGCTGCAGGTGACTACGCCGGGCTGCGCCCGAAGTAGAAGAACCAGTCGCCGAAGTACCGCTGCATGAGGCGCTCATCGTGACCGTCGGGCGGCGCCGGTGTCAACAGGGCTAGGATGGCAGGCCGATGACAGCCATGGTGCTAGACCACCCGCTCGCCCACGACCTCCTTTCACGCCTCCGCGAGCGGGGGACCGACCCGGCCGAGTTCCGGAGCCTCACGCGGCGACTGGGATGGCTGCTGGTGATCGAGGCCACCCGCGACCTGCTGGTAGAGCGCGTCTCGATCGAGACTCCGATGGAGGAGACGAAGGCCGTGCGGATCGCCGAGCCTCTCGTGGCCATCCCAGTGCTCCGAGCCGGACTGGGACTCCTCGATGCCGTCACGGATCTGTATCCCGACACGATCGTGGGCTATCTCGGCTTGGAGCGCGACGAGCGGACGCTCGAGCCGCGCGACTACTACGCGAAGCTCCCTCGGATGGAGGGCCGTCGAGCTCTCGTGCTCGAACCGATGCTCGCGACCGGAGGGTCGGGAAGCGCCGCGATCGCTCATGTCAAAGGGCACGCGAAGCCGACGTCGATCTCGTTCGTCTGCATCGTGGCCGCACCTGAGGGCGTGGCGAAGCTCGAGGCGGATCACCCCGAGGTGCCGATCGTCGCCGGGGCCCTCGACCGCGAGCTGAACGACGTGGGCTTCATCCTGCCGGGGCTCGGGGACTTCGGGGATCGTCTCCACGGCACCGTGTAGCGCGCCGACGGACTAGGTGCCGCTCGCGCCCTCATACGCGCGGCCCGCAGCGGCCGGTGGACGAACCTTCGCGACGAAGCCCGCGATCGCCACGATCGTGACCACGTACGGGATCATGTTGATGAACTGCGGCGGCAGCGCGGAGATCAACGGAGCATCATCCAGCCGCAGTGGGATCGCCTGTGCGAACCCGAAGAGGAACGCGGCCATCATCAGCCGTCGTGGATCCCAGTTCGACAGGATCAGTGCGGCGAGAGAGATGAATCCGAGCCCGAGGGTCTGTCCCTCCCGCCAGTTACCGACGACCTCGACGGAGAGGAAGGCGCCGGAGAGCCCGGCCAGCGCACCGGAGAGCAGGACGCCCTGCCATCGGAGCGGCGCGACGCCCACGCCCAGGGATCGCGTCGCCTCCGGATTCTCTCCGGCGGAGCGGAGGCGAAGGCCCCAGCGCGTGCGATAGAGCGCGAACGACACCGGGAAGACGAGGAGGGCCGCGAACAGGAAGACCGGCGAGAGGTTCTCGAAGGCTCGTCCGAGGCCCCATGGGATGTCCGAGAGGAGCGGGATGTCCATCTTGACGAGATGCGGACCGCCGGGATCCGACTGGGTGGCCTGCTCGAAGAACACGAACGAGAGGAACCGAGCGAGCCCGATCGCCACCAGGTTGATCACTACACCGGACACGATGTGATCCACCCGGAAGTTGATCGTGGCGACCGCGTGCACCGAGGCGAAGAGCGCTCCACAGAGCGCGCCGAACAGGAGCCCGAGCACCACCCCGCCGGCGCCCAATCCCATCCCCTCGGGGGCGGGACCGGCGAAGACCGCTGCGCCCGCCGCCCCGGTCACGGTCCCGATCACCATCAGCCCCTCCAGACCGATGTTCACGATCCCGGAGCGCTCGCTGAAGAGTCCCCCTAGTCCCGTGAGGTACAAGATCGTGAAGTAGGTGAACGCGATCCGGATCGACGCACCGATGTCGCCGGCGTCCATCAGGCTCCCCCTGCGCCGACAGCGGACGCTGCGGTGTCTCGGAGTCCCACCTCGGCACCGGCGCGTTGCAGCTCCCGCCTGGCGAGCCTGCGCTTCGCGACCTGGTACACGACCACCACGCAGAAGATCAGGATCCCCTGCAGGATGATCACGAACTCCCTCGGGAGATTCGTCCCGAGCTGGAGGGCCGTCTCCCCTCGGGAGAGGATCGCCCACAGGATCGCAGCGAATACGATCCCGATCGGGTTGTTCTGGCCGAGGAACGCGACCGCGATCCCCGTGAAGCCGAGCTGGGCTTCGTAGTTCTGGACGAGCGCACCACGCTCGCCCAGAACCTGCTGCATCCCGATGAGACCGGCCAGCGCTCCCGAGATGAGGAACAGCTTGATCTGCACGGCACCGATCGCGATCCCGCCCGCGCGAGCGGAACCGGCCGATGATCCGACCGCGCGGGCCTCGAAACCCAGGCGCATCCGCCGGAACAGGAACCACACGATGACGCTCGCCACGATCGCGATCGGGAACAGCCACGAGAGGTGAGCGGAGCGCCCGATACCGAAGAGATGCCCGAGGTCGGGCACGAGTGCACTGGGTTCGAAGATGTCTGTCCGCAGATCCACGTTCTGCCCCGGCGGAGCCTTCGTGAACTTCAGCGGACCGTTGAGCGCGTACGCCACGATGCTGACGGCGATGCCGTTCATCATGATCGTGGTCACGACCTCGTGAGCTCCCGTCTTCACCTTGAGGATCCCCGGCACGGCCGCGTAGACCATGCCACCCAGACACGCGAAGAGGAGCACGGCGGTGAGATGGAGCAGACCGGGCAGGAAGTCGAAGGTGAGCGCGGCCCACGACGCCGTGACCATGCCGACGAGGAACTGTCCCTCGACTCCGATATTGAACAGACCTCCCTTGAAGCAGACCGACACGGCCAGCGCGGCGAAGATCAGCGGCGTCGCGATGGAGATGACGGTTCCGATGCTCGTCGCGTCCTTGAAGGCGAAACTGAGCATCGCGCCGTACACCGTGAGCGGGTTCTCGCCGTACAGGATGATGATGAGGGAGCCGACGCCGATCGCGATCGCGAATGCGGCGAGCAGCGCGAGGCCTTGGCCGACGGACGACTCAAACCACGGTGGCAACGCGCGGGGAGCAGGCAACGGCTCCGCTCCGGCCGACATCAGCTCGCCTCGGCTGTATCGGCGGCGCCGAGCATCCCGACTCCCAGCTCCTCCGCGGGCGCATCAGGGGGGTACTCGCCGGTGATCCGGCCCTCGTAGATCGTCACGATCCGATCAGAGAGAGCGTAGATCTCATCGAGCTCGGCGGAGATCAGCAGCACCCCGCGCCCCTCTTCCTTCTGGTTCAAGATCTGGCTCCACACGAACTCGATCGCCCCCACGTCGAGGCCTCTGGTCGGCTGTGAGGCGATCAGCAGCTTGGGACCGGTATCCAACTCCCGCGCCAAGACGAGCTTCTGTTGGTTCCCGCCCGAGAGAGTGCTCGCGTTCACGTTGATCGAGCGGGTCCGAACGTCGAACAACTTCACGAGACGCTTGGCCATCTCTTTGATCTTCTGGATGAAGAGGATCCCGATCCGGCTCGTGAACGGATGGTCGTCCTCGCGGCCGAGGACGGCGTTCTCCCACACCGTCATGTCCAGCACGAGACCCTGTTCGTGGCGGTCCTCGGGGATGTAGGCGACGCCGGCGTTGCGGATGTCCGCCACCGACCAGCCGGTGATCTCGGTTCCGGCCAAGCGGATGGTCCCGGCGCCGGGTTTCCTGAGACCGATCAGCGTCTCGGCGAGCTCCTTCTGGCCGTTCCCTTCGACTCCCGCGACCCCGAGGATCTCGCGAGCCCGGACCTGCAATCCGATCCCGTTCAGCTTGCCTTCCCCCAGGAGGCCCTCGACCTCCAGGATCGGCTCGTCGATCTTCACGTCGGGCTTCTCGAGACGGAACAGGACGGGGCGTCCGACCATCATCTCCGCGAGCTTGGCCTTGGAGGTCTGCGCCGGCGTCGTCTCTCCCACGACTTTTCCCCGGCGGAGCACGGTGATCCGGTCGGCGATGTCCAGGACCTCGTCCAGCTTGTGGCTGATGAAGACGATCGCCTTCCCATCATCCCGAAGCCGGCGGAGGTTCGCGAAGAGATCCTTCGCCTCCAAGGGAGTGAGGACCGCCGTGGGTTCGTCGAGGATGAGGATCTCCACGCCCCGGAAGAGGGCCTTGAGGATCTCGACCCGCTGCTCCTCCCCCACGGAGAGGTCCTCGATCAGCGCGCTCGGGCGCACCTGGAATCCGTACGTTTGCGCGAGCTCGGCGACCTTCCGGTGCGCGGCCTCCATGTCGAGGATCGCCGACCCTTCGTCACCGAGGATCACGTTCTCCGTGACCGTGAACGGATCCACCAGCACGAAGTGCTGGTGAACCATCCCGATGCCGTGATGGAGTGCGACGCGGGGGGACGTGATCGAGACCTCCTCGCCTCCGAGCACGACCCGGCCTTCGCTCGCCGGGTACATGCCGTAGAGGATCCGCATGAGCGTGGACTTCCCGGCCCCGTTCTCCCCGATGAGCGCGTGAACCTCGCCCGGGCGCAGCTCGAGCGAAACGTCGTCGTTGGCGACCACCCCGGGGAAGCGTTTCGTGATGTGCTCCATCACGACGAGGGG
>JALZDC010000089.1 GCA_030862755.1 Actinomycetota bacterium | reverse complement strand
GTGTTCCTCGACTACAACCAGAACGCTCGCGATCGGACGGTCGCCTCGGCCTACAGCGTCCGACCGGTCCCCGACGCGCGTGTGTCGACCCCCCTCGCGTGGAAGGAGGTACCGGACGTGGAACCGGAGGCGTTCACGATGGGGACCGTGCCCGACCGACTACGGAGCATGGGCGATCTCGGGGCCGGGATCGACGACCACGTGGGCACGCTCGGGTCGGTCTTCGAGCTCTCCGAGCGTCAGGCCGCCCAGGGGCAGGGGGAAGCGCCCTACCCTCCGCACTTCCCGAAAGCCGAGGGCGAGCCCGTCCGCGCCCAACCGTCGCGGCGTCGGAAGGGGCGGGGAGCGAAGGACCCGGCCGAGGAGGGCTCCGTACCGCCGCCCGCACCCGGCAAGGCGAGCGGGCCGACCGGACGGCGCCGCACCCGGATGCCGCTTATCGAGATCGCGCGGGCCAAGACCGAGCAGGAGGCGAAAGAGGGCTTGGAGCGTTGGAAGGCCCGGTACCCGGAGGTCGTCCCGCACCTCCGGCCCGCCGACGTCATGGTCGACCCGATGCGAGGCCGGAGCACGACGTGGACGCGGATCCGCGTCAACCTCAGGAACGTCCCGCAAGCGGAACGTCCGGCGCAAGGGGCGCTCGAGGTGGACTACGATCCGTGGGAGGGGATCGAGTGGCCGAAGGGTCAGCCGCCGACGCCTTCCCACGACGGCGGCGACTCACCGAGCTGAGCCCAGGTGCAGCTCCTCGGCTCGCGATCGGGACGCCACCGCATGAAGGTGGCCGCGTGCCGGATCCGACCGCTCTGGATCCGATCGAAGGCGACCTCGCAGACCAGCTTCGGCTCCACGGTGACCCACGCGGTGTCCTTGCCGGCGGACCATCGGCTCGGACCGCCGGGCGCGCGTGCGCCGGCGAAGCTCTCGCTCCCTTCGAGAGGCTTAAGCAGCGCTCGGATCTCGCGCCGCTCCTTCGCCTTGAAGGAGGAGGTATGCCCGACGTAGTGGAGGTTGCCCTCGTCGTCGTACAGACCGAGGAGCAGCGAACCCACCCCGTCGCCGGCCTTGGCGACCCGGTAGCCCCCGACGACACAGTCCGCGGTCCGCCGGTGCTTCACCTTCACCCAGCCACGCGCGCCCCGGAGGTAGGGCTGGTCGGCCCGCTTGGCGACGATCCCATCCTGGCCCAGCCCGGCCTCGTCCGCGAACCACGTCTTCGCCACCGCAAGCTCGTCGGTCCACGGCGTAAGCAGGAGGTCCGGCCCGGGGTCGAGCTCGTCGAGGTCCTGGGGTGCCTGTCCGACCCGCAGTCGCGCGCCGAGCGATGCCAGCCGCTCCCGCCGCTCCGAGAGCGATCTCTCGGCGAGGTCCTCGCCGCCCTCCTCGAGCAGGTCGAAAAGGATCAAGGTGGCTGGGATCTCCGCCGCGAGCTTGCGGACCCGTGACTCCGCGGGGTGAAGCCTGAGCTGCAGCTCGTCGAAGGAGAGCCGACCCGGCCGCACGAGCACGATCTCCCCGTCCGCGACGAACGGTCCATCCTTCCGCGACTCCAACATGCTCACGAGCTCGGGGAAGAACCGCATCATCGGACGGTCGTCACGGCTCTCGAGCCGGATCTCGTCGGCCACCGTGACGATCGTGCGGAACCCGTCCCACTTCGGCTCGTAGGTCCAGCCCGCTCCGCGCGGGATGTTGGGCTGGAGCTTGGCGAGCATCGGACCGTGTCCGACCTTGGCCATGCGGGCACACTACCCGCGTATGCGGGTGGGCGAGGCCCGCCGCGTCGCGGCGGCCTCGCCCATCGATCAGCTCCCGTCGACGGTGAGCAGCATCAGCTGCCCCGCCTCTCGCTTGAGGGTCACGTCACCGACGACCTCTTCGTCGACGAAGACCGTGTGGGCCTGCACGTCGAGCAGCCAGGTCCCGGGACCGTAGAACTCCGACGCGTCGACGATGCCGCTCGACTCCCAACCGATGGTGTTCACCATGCCGACGCTCGACCATGCACCCGTGCTCAGGTCGTACCGGAGGATCCGCGACTCGAAGCCGGAGCTCACGTCCTCCTGGACCATCAGGCTGTTCGAGCTGATCCCGAGGTTGTCCGGGTTCTTCATCGCGGGCCCTGGCGCGAGCGGATTCGAAGCGGCGTTCCCGTCGAGCACGATCGAGAAGTCGAGGACCCTCCGAGGGTTGTTCTTCGCGAACTCCATCCGGAAGAGGCGGCCGTTCCCGTACGGGCCGCCGGTCCCGCTGGTCAGCCGGCCGGTAGTGGGGTCGGGCACGGCGGAGCTGCTGCCGGTGTCCGTCAAGAACATCACCGGGTTCTCGCCGGGGCCAACGTTCGGGTCGTAGGCCGTGTCCTCGACGCGGATGAACTGGAAGACGTTGTGCCTGTTGGACCAGCGCTCGAGCGCCTCCTGGGGGGGGAGCGCCGTGGTGCCGGTGGCGATCGCACGTGGAACCCGTATGAACCGCCCTCGGAGGCGGTCGTCGCCAGAGATGTCTCCGTAGTCGTTCGCGCCGTTGAAGGCGTTGCCGGCGGCCACGCGGACACCGTTCTTGTGCGTCACCCGGAACGCGAGCAGCCGTCCCTCGTCCGCCCAGATCGCTTCCTCGTCGTCGGCCAGATACAGGTACAACTGGGACGACGGGGCGCTGAAGGTGTCGTCGCCAGAGATCAGGGCGATCTTCTCCCAGTCGCCGGGCAGGACCATGACGTTCTCGTGGTTGTGTCTGCCCATCCCGGCTACCTGGGTGAAGTCCCCGGTGACCGGATCGAGGACGACCGCATACCCCGACTGCCGGATGTTGGCGGGCGCGTACGCGGGGTCCGGACCGTACGGCGCGCCGGCCGGGACCGGAAGCGGGTCGGGAGCCTCCTCTCCCGTCAGATACAGGTAGGAATCCAGACCCTCGGCGGGCCCCGCCATGGTCGAGGAGCAGAACCGCTGGAATCCGGCGCTGTCCGGGAGGGGGACCGACCCCTCGAGGACGCCACCGCTCGCGTCCAGCGTGAGATGAGACACCGACGACATCTCGAAGTCGGCGAAGCCGAGGAACGGCACCGTCGACTGCTCATGACTGACGAACACCTCGACGTTGCCACCGGAGCCGGGCATGGCACCGATCCCATCGGGGATGCCCTCGAAGAAGAAGTCGTCGACCTCATCGCCCACGCTGATGATCGGCAGTGCTTCGGACGTGGACGCATCCGTCAGCGTGATCATCAACGGCTCCGACGTGAAGAACGGGTCGTCGGCGGAAGCCGCCGGTGCTGCGGCCAAAGCCATCGATGTCGCCACGGGCAGGATCGCCACACGTCTCCAGGCACGTGCTCGCATGCGATACCTCCTTCCCGGGGGATCTCAACCTTCCTCCGGAGCCGCGAACTCCGTCAAACGACCTGGTCGGCGGTCATGTCGGATCGATCCGCGGCAGGTACCGTTCGCTGATGTTGGATGAGCGACGGTTCCTGGAGATGGACGACGGTGTCCGGATCGCCGTCACCCTGCACCACCCCGAGGGACCTCCGCCCTGGCCCGTCGTCTTCGAGGCCCGCCCCTACCGGAAGGACGACTTCTCGGATGCGACGGCGATCTACCGGCGTCTCTGCGACGAGGGCGGGCTCGCGGTCTGCCGCGCCGACGTTCGCGGGACCGGCTCGTCGGAGGGCGTCGCCGAGGACGAGTACACGGATCGGGAGCTCCGAGATCACGTGGCGACGATCGAGTGGTTGGCGAATCGGGACTGGTGCAACGGCAACGTGGGGATGTACGGGACGTCCTACTCCGGCTTCAACTCCCTGCAGGTGGCCGCGCTCCGCCCGCCGCCGCTGAAGGCGATCATCCCGATCTATGCGACGGACCGACGCTATACCGACGACGTCCACTACGGCGGTGGCGCGCGGCGGGGGATCGACTTCCTCGACTACCCGGCGTACATGGTGGCCCTGAACGCGCTGCCGCCGGTCCCGTCGGTGTACGGCGAGGGTTGGCGGGAGGAGTGGCTCCGCCGGATCGACGCGAACGAGCCCTGGGAGATCCAGTGGCTCCAGCACCAGAACGAGGACGGCTACTGGCGGCGCGCGTCGGTCTTCTTCGACTACGGGGCGATCGAGGCCGCGACCCTCGTGATCGCGGGCCACGCCGACGGCTACCGGAACATGGCGTTCCGCGCGTTCGAACGGCTTCAGGGCCCGAAGAAGATCCTCTTCGGGCCCTGGAGCCACATGAGCCCGCGGTTGTCGATGCCGGGACCGCGGATCGACCACGTGCCGGTGATGATCGAGTGGTGGCGGCGGTGGCTCGGCGGGGACGCGAGCGTCGACGTCGAGCCGCCGATCTCGATCTTCGTGCGGCGGTGGACAGACCCTGAGCCGGACCTCGACGCGTATGCCGGCGAGTGGCGAGCCGAGCCGGAGTGGCCACCTGCTCGGCTCACCGACGATCGGCGCCCACTAGGGTCGGCAACCAGGCACCACGGCGGTGGCGCGAGCCCGTCGGATCGCCTCGAGATCCGTGGCGATGTGGGCGTCACCGGGTCCATCTGGTGCGCCGCGACGCTCCCCTTCGGTCTGCCCTGGGATCAACGTCCGGATGAAGCGTTCTCGCTCGTCTACGACTGGCCGATAGTCGAGGAAACCGAGATCATGGGCCATCCCCGCGTGGAGCTCACGGTCGCCGCGACGGCGCCGGTCGCCTTCGTCTCTGCGAAGCTCTGCGACGTCGCCCCCGATGGGCGCTCCGCGATGGTCACCCGAGGGGTCCTCAACCTGACCCATCGGACCTCCCACGAGCGCCCGGAGCCGCTCCCTGAGGGCGTGTCCGTGCCGGCGACGATCGAGCTGGACGCGACGTCGTACGTGTTCGAACCGGGACACACGATCCGGCTCGATCTCGCCGGGAGCGACTTCCCCTCGACGTGGCCTCCTCCGTTCGCCGGCACGATCGAGGTCGACCGCGGCGGCTCAGCGCTCGTCTTGCCCGTGCTGGATGGTCCGCCCCTCCTGCCGCCTCCCCTATTCGAACCGGGCCATCCAGAACCGTCGCGACCCGAGCGGGTCCGCTGGGAGATCCGCGAAGACGTGCTGGCCCGCGAGCGGACGGTCACGATCGATCACGGCGGCGTGCGCGGACGAACCGGACTGGCGGACAGTTCGGATCGTTACTGGGGAGAGATCGGTGTCCGGTCGGGCCAGCCCGGGACCTGCCTGGCGACCGCGGGCGCCTCCCTCGAGCTCGGATGGGACGAGGCATCCGTGAAAGCCGAGGCGTCGGCAACCCTTCGTTCGGACCCGCACGCCTGGCATCTGACGATGGAGCTCACGGTCTTCGAGGGCGACGAACGGATCGCCGAACGGCGCTGGGAGCGGTCGGCAGCGCGCGACCTGCAGTAGGCCACCGCGATCACCCTCGGTGGGCGGCGCCCCACTCGAACAGGAGCTCGCGCTCCTTCTCCGGGGTCATCCCCGCCTCGAGCGGCGGCAGCCCGCGATGACGGTCCCACGCGAGCGTGTCCGCGATCGTCTCGTCGAACGGCCGCGGTCGCAGCCCGGCGGCCGTCGCCTTCCCGG
>JALZDC010000063.1 GCA_030862755.1 Actinomycetota bacterium | reverse complement strand
CGATGGAGCTCGTCGCCGACCGCGCCAGCAAGGAGCCGCTCGACGCCGCGAGGATGACCGCACTGGCCCGGTCCGCCCTGGAGCGGGGCGTGATCGTCCTGACGGCCGGAACGTACGGGAACGTCGTCCGGCTGCTCCCGCCCATCACGATCGACGAGGGGCTGCTCGACGAGGGCCTCGACCTGCTGGAGGAGGCCTTCGCCGCGACGGCCGGATGAGGTGAGAGGAGACCCATCATGATCGAGACCGACTTCTGGCGGTTCCACCGACTCCACGGGTGAGCCAACCGGATCGCCCGATATCGGGATCGCGCCTCCGCCGGCTGACGATCGACCTGACGCCCCTGCGGGTCTCACGAGACTTCCGGCTCGTCTGGTCCGGGCTGCTGATCACGTCCGCGGGGAGCCAGTTCACCCTCGTCGCCGTGTTCGTGCAGGTGGCGGAGCTGACGGACTCGGCGGCGGCGGTGGGCGCCACGGGGCTCGCGTACGTCGCGGGGCTGGTGGTCGGCTCCGTCGCCGGCGGCGCGATCCTCGATGCCTGGGATCGTCGACGGCTCTTGATGTTCGCCCAGGTTGGCCTCGCCGCTGGCTCGGCGACCCTGCTCGCGGGGGCGCTGGTCGGCGACCCTCCCCTGTGGTCGATCTACCTCGGCCTCGCCGTCCTGGCCGCCAGCAGCGCGATCGATGGGCCCACGCGCTCCGCGATGACGACACGACTCCTCGGAGCGCCCCTGATGCCGGCCGCGCAGGCGCTGAACCAGGTCGTGTGGAACACCGCGGCGCTTTTGGGGCCCGCGATGGCGGGACTGGTGGTCGCCCGGTGGGGCGTGACGGTCGCCTATGCGGTCGACCTGACCTCGATCGGGTGCATGTTCGTGGCAGCCGCCCTGGTGCACCCGATGCCGCCGTTGGCGAGTGATCACGGCGACACCGGGCTGTCGGCGATCCGCGAGGGCTTCTCGTTCGCACGGAGGAACCGATTGATCATGTCGACGTTCGTCATCGACCTGATCGCCATGGTCTTCGGCCTTCCCCGAGCGCTCTTCCCGTTCCTGATCGTGCAGCAGTTCGAACAGTCGCCGGGGGCCATCGGGCTGCTCTTCGCGGCCCCGGCTGTGGGAGCGCTCCTCGGCGCCCTCACCAGCGGCTGGACGGGACGGATCCAGCGGCAGGGGCTCGCGGTGATCGTCTCGGTCGCGGCGTGGGGCCTGGCGATCGCGGCGTTCGGCTGGTCGCGCCCACTCTGGCTGGGGCTCGCGATGCTCGCGCTCGCGGGTTGGGCCGACGTCATCAGTGCCATCTTCCGCGTCACGATCCTGCAGTTGGCGGCACCCGATCGCCTGCGGGGACGGCTCTTCGGGATCCACATCCTGGTCGTGACGGGCGGACCGCGACTCGGCGACGTCGAGGCAGGCTTGGTTGCTGGCCTCGTATCCCCGATGTTCAGCGTGATCTCCGGCGGGATCGCTTGCGTGGTCGGCGCGGGCCTCGTGGCGCTCGCCTACCCGCAGCTCCGCCGGGCTCGCGCCGCCGACGCCTCCTGACGTACGCTGCGCCGCGTGGCGAAGCTCACGGATGCGGAGCTCGAGGCGTTCCTCTCGAACAGGGAGGGATGGACCTCGCGGGGAGAGGCGATCCAGAAGGACTTCGCCTTCCCCGGCTTCCGCGCGGCGATCGCGTTCGTGAACCGCGTGGCGGAGCGAGCCGAGGCTGCCCGTCATCACCCCGACATCGAGATCCACTACAACCATGTGCAGATCTCCCTCTCCACCCACGACGCCGGCGGGGTCACCGAGAAAGACGTGGCGGCGGCCGCCGAGATCGACGCGGCCTCCGAACCGCCTGCCGGTTAGCGGGTGGCGGAGCCTGCCCGAACCATCGAGCTCCGCGTCCTCGAAGGCCCGAACCTCAACTTCCCCAGGCCCGCCATCAAACTCACACTGGATGTAGAGGGCTGGCTCCGCGTCGGCGACGAGAAGGTCGCCGCGGTGGCCCGCGCGACTGGGATCCGAGCGATCGATCCGGGCGCGCGCGGGAGCGAGCAGCGTCTTCGAGGGACCGCGCGCGTCGCGGTGCAGTTGACGAGACGCATCGCCGCCGCCGCGGGCACGGGCCGGCTCGGGGTCCGCGGGCGCACCGGCCCGGAGTTCGGCCGGGTGATCATCGTTTTCCCATGGCGCCGGCGAGGGGCCGCGGAGGCCCTAGCCGGCGCCGTGGCGGACGGGATGAAGACCGTGCTGCGGCGTTCCCCCGGCCGCGTGATCGCCGAGCTCGCTCGCGAGGTAGCCGCCGCCGACCCCGGCGCCGAGCCCACGGTGCCCGATCCCGACATCCCCGTGATCCAGGTGACCGGCACGAACGGGAAGACCACGACGACGCGGCTCCTCGCCCACATGGTGATGGCGGCCGGAAAGCGAGTCGCGTTCTCCTCCACCGACGGTGTCTACCGGGACGAGCGCCTCGTCAGGAAAGGGGACTACTCGGGATTCGGGGGTGCGGCCACGGCCCTCGGACACCATCCCGACATCGCGGTGCTCGAGACCGCCCGAGGCGGGATCCTCCTGCGTGGGATCGGCGTGCTGCACAACGACGTCGCGGTCGTCACGAACGTCTCGGCGGATCATCTGCACCTCCAGGGGATCTCGACGGTCGATCAGCTCGCCGAGGTGAAGGCGACGATCACGCGCATCACTCGACCGGACGGCTGGGTCGTGTTGAACGCGGACGATCCGCGAGTGCTCTCGATGCGCCGAACGGCCGCTGGTCGCCAGTGGCTCTTCTCGCTCGACCCGCGCCACCCGGCGCTTCGCGAAGCGCTGGCAGAAAGGGGTCGCGCGATCACCGTCCTGGACGGGACGATCGTGTGGATGGACGGGCCCGCCGTGCACCCGCTGGTCGATCTCGATCGCGTTCCGATCACGCTCGCAGGCCTCTCTCGCATGTACACGCAGAACGCGCTCGCCGCTGCGGCCGCGGGCCTCGCGGTGGGACTCCCGCAGAAGAGCGTGTCGAAGGGCCTCCGGACGTTCGTCCTCGACCCGAACAAGAACCCGGGACGGACCAATCTTTTCTCCCTCGACCGCCGGATCCTGGTGCTCGACTACGCACACAACGAGGCCGGGATGGACGGGCTGGTGGAGATCCTCCAGGGACTTCGACCACCCGGGCGGGAGATCTGGCTCGCGATCGGCACGGCCGGGGATCGGACCGACGACATCCTGCAAGGGTTCGCGGTCCGTGCGGCACTCGGCACGGACCATCTCGCGATCGCGGAGCTGGTGAAGTACCTCCGGGGCCGTGCCAGGGAGGACGTGATCGCGCAGCTCCGCCGGGGTGCAGCGCGCGCGGGCAAGCGCGACGTCCCTGCGTATCCGGATGAGCTTCGAGCGCTCAGGGAGATGCTCAGGGCGTCGGCTCCCGGCGACGTCGTGGGGATCACGGCGCTCGCCCAGCGGATCCAGGCGTTCCGGTGGCTCCGGAACCAGGGGGCGCGTCTCCTGGGCCCGTCCGACGTTCGCCGCCTCGTCGAGTCCGCGAGGACCCCCGGGCCAACGGGGTGAAGTTGTCCTTCGGCGCGACCCCGCTCCGGCCTGGGAGAATCGAGCGGCATGGCTTCGACCTCACACTCCGCGATGGAATCCGCCCTCGTCGTGGCATCGAATCGAGGGCCCGTGGCCTTCGACCGAGGGGACGACGGCAAACTCGTCGCACATCGAGGGTCGGGAGGCCTCGTCACGGTGCTGGGAGGGGTCCTGGAGCGGGACGATGCCACCTGGGTCGCGGCTGCCGTCACGGAGGGTGATCGCGAGGTCGCCCCGCGGGGTCGCAAGCTGGAGGGTGCGGCACAGCGCGTTCGCTACGTCGACATCCCCGGGGAGCGCTACGACGGGTATTACAACGGCATCGCCAACGGCATCCTGTGGTTCGCGCACCACTACCTGTGGGACATCGCGAGAACGCCCAGCTTCGGCGAGCAGACCGAGAACGAGTGGGACGACTACGTCGAAGCGAACCGCGCATTCGCCCGGTCGCTCTCCGTGGAGGCGAAGAACGACCCGATCTTCTTGATCCAGGACTATCACCTCACGCTCGTTCCACGCATGCTGCGAGAGCTGGCCCCGGAAGCGCGGATCCTCCATTTCTCCCACACACCGTTCGCCGGACGGACCTACCTCCGAACCCTCCCCGACGACATGCGTCGGTCGATCCTGCGCGGCATGCTGGGCGCCGACGTCCTCGGCTTCCAAGGACGACAGTGGGGCGAGAACTTCCTGCTCTCGGCCCGGGAGTTGGACGACGTGCATGTCGACATCCGGGCTCATCGGGCCGAGGTCGAAGGTCGCGAGGTGCAGGTACGGTCGTTCCCGGTGGCCGTCGGCGCTCAGGAGATCCGCGAAGCCGCCGCGAGCGATCGTGCGAAACGACTCCGCGCCCAGGTCGAGAAGATCCGAGGCGATCGGAAGCTCCTCCTGCGCGTCGATCGGATGGAGCCCTCGAAGAACATCCTGCGCGGCTTCCTCGCGTTCGAGCTGCTGCTGCAGAAGCATCCGGATTGGCGCGGTCGGGTCGTCTTCCTCGCTCTGCTGAGCCCCTCCCGCGAGGAGGTGCCCGCGTATCGCGACTACGGGGCCGATTGCCGAGCAACCGCCGATCGGATCAACGCGGCGTTCGGGAAAGAGGAGTGGACCCCGATCGTGGTCAAGGTGCAGGAGAACTTCACCTACGCCGTCGCCGCGTACGATCAGTACGACGCGATGCTCGTGAACCCGGTGCACGACGGCATGAACCTCGTGGCGATGGAAGGACCGGTGGTGAACACGCGGGGTGGCGCGCTGATCCTCTCCCGGAACGCGGGTGCGTTCGGGCGCCTGGGGCGTCACGCCCTCGCGATCAATCCCTTCGACCTGTCGGAAACGGCCGAGGCGATCCACGAGGCCCTCGAGATGCCCGAGGAGGAGCGGACCCGCCGCGCCCGGGGTCTCCAGCGGTCGGCACTGGCCCACACGCCGGCGACGTGGCTCGCCGGGCAGCTCCGAGCGATCGACGAGGTACGGCCGCCGAGCCCCTAAGGCGCCGGCGCCCCTCGGTCGAGCTCGTCGGCGACAGACACGAGGAGGGCGGCCACCCCGCGTGGCCCGTCGACGACCAGATCCGCCGCGGCCTCGACCTCCGGAGGCGTCTCCGGCCCCCGAGCCGCCACGCCACAGGCCCATCGGGTCCGCGCGCGGAGGCGGTCGAGCGCCGCGAAGGCGTCGAGATCTCCGACGTCATCGCCGGCGAAGAGGACCCCCTCGAGCCCGCGGTCCAGTGCGATCCCTTCGACCGCCCCGCCCTTGCGTGGACGACCGGCCGGGGTCAGCTCGACGATCCGCTTCCCCGGCAGGATCTCCAGATCGTGGGTCGCCGCGACGACGGCGAGCCGTTCCGCTGACGCCGCCTCGGCGGCCTCGGGATCGTCCAGCCCTCGGAAGTGCACGGCGGCGGCGGCGCCCTTCGACTCCACCCAGGCTCCGACGGCCGCCGCCGCCGTCTCGATCTCCTCGAACACGTCGGCCGGCATGGCCTGTTCATCCTCGAGCCCGTGGGTCCCCACGATCGCCACGCCGTCCACATCCACGAGGTCGCGAACCTGGCCGGATGGCCGGCCGGAGATCACCGCGACGACGTCGAGGCGCCGGACGATCCTGGCGAGCGTCGGACGGACCTCAGGGAGGAGCCGCGTCAGCTCCGGCCGTGCGACGATCGGCGCGAGGGTCCCGTCGAGGTCGAGGAACACGCCGGCCCGAGGCGCGCGCGCCGCCAGCTCCTTCACGACGCGCTCGATCGCCACACGCGCCATCCTACGAACCACGCGGAGCCGCTCAGGGACGGAGCGCCGCGCAGTCCACGCAGAGGACCGACGATGGTCGCGCGTCCAGCCGCTCCTCGGGGATGAGCTTCCCGCAGCGGTCGCAGATCCCGTACGTCCCCTCCTCGAGCTTCCGGAGCGCCCGTTCGACGTCCCGCAACATCGCCTCGAGCTCCCTGGCGGTCCCGACCCGGTTCAACCGTTCCACGGCCTCAGTGGTTCCGTCGCCGACCCGCTTGCCGAAGGACACCGAGGCGTCGGGGTCGCGTTCCACGGTCGTCATGACGCCGAGCTCAGCAGCGAGATCTTCCCTCCGCCGCCGGAGCATCGTCGCGACTTCGCCCGTGTCCACGGCCTACCGCGTGATGCCTGAGAGATCGATCAGGTCCACGTCGCCACCCACCGCTTCGATCAGACCGTGCTCGGAGGCTCCCAGCGCCGACGGAGTCGCGGTTCCCCTTCGCTTCTCGAGCTCCTTGTAGACCTCAGTCGCGTAATCGACGCAGAGGACGACTACGTCCCCCGGCCTCGCGCGATCCAGCGCCTTGCGGGCGGCCTCCATCTCGTCCAGGACGACCTCCACCGTGCCCGCGCGTGCGTTGCCCTCGTTGATCGCCTCGCGAACCCCTTCCAAGACGAGGGCAGCCGTCTCTCCGGGCTCTCGCCCGCGAGGGTGGCGGTCCTCCCGAACGATCACGATGTCGAAGTGGCGAGCCGCGACCCGGCCCAGCTCCAGCATGTCTTCGTCGCGCCGGTCGCCCGCGGTGGCAACGACGCCGACGACCAGATTCGCAGCGCGTGAAGCCTCTCCGGGGCGCTCGGTGAGCGCGGAGTCGAACGCCAGACGGTCCACGAAGTCTCCGAGCGTCTCGAGTCCTGCCGCGTTGTGCGCGTAGTCGAGGATCACCTTCACGCCGTCCATCTCGAACACGTTCAGCCGGCCCGGCGCTTGGTAGATCGAGGTCGTGAACGAACGCAGCCCCTGACGGATGTCGTGCAGGTGCGCGCCGGCCGCGTGCGCCGCCGCGGCCGCCGCCATCGCGTTCTGCACCATCATGCGCGCCCGGCCGTCGAACGTGGCCGGCAGCATGTGCACGTAGGCGATCGGAGAAGAGCGCCGCCCCTCCTTGAGGACCATCAGCTCGCCGAGCGGACCGTGCTCCAGCACCAAGGCCTTCCGGCCGCGGCGGATCCAGCGATCCACGAACTCGTGCTTCTCCGCCATCGAGAACAGGATCACCTGGCCGCCGGTGTGCCGGCGCATCTCGAGCACCAACGGGTCGTCGGCGTTGAGGACGGCCCATCCCGTTTTGGGCACGGCCTCCACGACCACCTGCTTCACCGCCGCGAGCTGCTCCATCGTGTTCACCTCGCGCAGCCCGAGGTGATCGCCCGTCACGTTCAGCACGACTCCCACGTCGTTCCGGCCGTAGCCCAGGCCCACGCGGAGGATCCCGCCCCGCGCGACCTCGAAGATGGCCATGTCGACCCTCGGGTTCTGCAACACCATCTGCGCCGATCTCGGCCCCGCAGCGTCGACACGTTTCACGAGGCGTTCGTCGATGTACACCCCATCCGTCGAGGTCATGCCGATCTTGCGGCCGAGCCCTCGGAAGATGTGGGCGATCATCCGCGTCGTGGTGGTCTTCCCGTTGGAGCCGGTCACGGCGACGATCGGGATCCGCGACGGCGTGCCCTGCGGGAACAGCGCGTCGATCACGGGCTTGGCGACGTACTGCGGTTCCCCTTCGGTGGGATGCGTGTGCATCCGGAATCCCGGCGCGGCGTTCACCTCTACGATGGCACCGCCGGTCTCGCGGACGGGGAGAGTGATGTCCGGCGCCAGGAGGTCGATCCCGGCCACGTCGAGCCCGACGACCCTCGCGGCTTCCTCCGCGATCTCGATGTTGTCCTCGTGCGCCTCCCATGTTCGGTCGATCGAGATGCCGCCGGTGGACATGTTGCCGGTGGTGACCAGCAGGACCCGCTCACCCTCCGGCGGGACGTCGTCCAAGCCGAGGCCCTGGGCGCGCACCAGCTCTTCGGCCTTCGAGTCGACCGCGATCCTGGTCAGCACCTTCTCGTGGCCGATCCCGCGACGCGGATCTCGGTTCGTGATCTCGACGAGCTCCCGGACGGTGTGCTCGCCGTCGCCGAGGACGTGGGCCGGGACACGCTCGGCGACCGCGACCATCCGTCCGCCGATCACGAGCACGCGGTAGTCGTTCCCTTGGACGAGCGTCTCCACCACGACCCTGCCGTCGCGGGATCGCGCCAGCGCATGCTTGAATCCGGCCCGCACCGCCCTCTGATCGGACAGGTTCAACCCGACGCCCCGGCCATGGTTGCCGTCAAGCGGCTTCGTGACGACCGGATAGCCGATGCGCGCGGCAGCGGCGACGGCCTCGTCCGCGCTCCGAACCACCTCGCTCCGCGGCACCGGGAGGCCGGCGGCCGCGAGGAGTTGGTTCGTCATCTTCTTGTCGGAGGCGATGTCGACCGCGAGAGCCGACGTCATCGACGTCATCGTGGCCCGGATCCTCTGCTGGTACATGCCCTGACCGAGCTGGATGAGCGACCGCTCGTCCAAGCGCATCCACGGGATGTCGCGAGATGCGGCTTCGTCGATGATCGCCTGGGTCGACGGACCGAAGGCCCGTCGCTCCGCGAGCTTGATCAAGCCTTCCAGCTCCGCTAGGAAGTCGAAGTCCTTCCCGGGTTTCACCAGATGGTTGACGACGGTGACGGCGAGCTTGCCCGCCTCCACGCCGACGGTCTCCTCCCAATAGCCGTAGATCACGTTGTAGCGGCCGGGCTCACCCGCGCTCCTCGTCTTGCCCCGGGAGATGTGCGCCCCGGTCTCCCGCTGAAGCTCTAGCGCAACGTGCTCGGCGACGTGACCGAGCCATGTGCCGTCGACGAGACGTTCACCGAAGCCGCCTCGCCGACCGAGGGAGCAGGAGTGCTCGGCGACGCCGGGAAGCAGCGTCAGGAGGGCTTCGTTGAAGCCGGGGATCTGGTTGGACGGCCACTCCTCCAGCGACCCCAGGTCCACCAACATCCGGATGCACGGCTCGTAGGACCAGTAGTTGGGACCTCGGAGGACCTGGGTCTGCACGATCTTCAGATCGGGCTTCGGCTTGCCCGACTTGCCCGGCTTGGCCGATGCAGGCTGCCGCTTGACGGTGTTGCGGCTCGGACGCGTTTCCGTCTTCGCCGCGGGTCGCTGCTTCCGAGCCGTCTCCGTCACGTCGACGCCTCCCCGTCCTCCAGGGCGACTGGACCGGTGAGCAGCGCGCGACCGCGCAGGTCGAACCGGTACCCCGAGGGCAGGGAGTGCAGGATGGCGCCGCTCACCATGACAGGACGATAGCCCTTCCCACGATAGGCATCGGTCTTGACGTGTGAGCCGTCGACAAGGGTGACCGCCCCCCGCC
>JALZDC010000049.1 GCA_030862755.1 Actinomycetota bacterium | reverse complement strand
ATCCGAGTCCTCGAGAAGTGCGGTTTCGAGCGGACCGGCGACGGATCGACGCCGTCGGTCGACGACGGCCGCGTCGAGGAGTTGGTCCTGAAGTTGGCTCGCCGGATCAGAACAACGCCGCGGACAGGAGCCGCCGGTATTCCTGCACGAGCGGATCCTCGTCCCCCACCGCAGCGAAGACCGTGATCATCGCGTCCCTCGCCGCATCGCGATCCTCGGCGAGAGCCTGCAGCAGACCGGCGAGGCCTCCGACCACGTCGCCGGACGCGACGACGCGTTTCGCCTGGCCCAAGGTGCCATCCTCCGGGACGTCCGCCCATCTCCGCAGCGTGATCGTCGCGAGGATCTTCTCCGCCTCGGGATCGGGGCGGTGTTTCCCGATGAACGCCTCCGCTTCGTCCAGATCGCCTCGCTCCACCAGGATGCGGGCGAGCCCGACCGCAGCCTCCCGGTTGTCGGGATCGTCCTCCAACACCTGCCGGTATCGCTCCTCGGCGGACGCGAGGTCGCCGGCCTCCTCGACCGAGCGAGCCTCCTCGGCACGCTTGTCGGCCTCGGTGGGCAGGATCGAGTCGATGAACCTGTTCACCTCCGGTTCCGGGTAAGCGCCGATGAACCCTGTCACGACCTGGCCATCCTTGAACGCGATCACGGTGGGGATGCTCTGCACCCGGAAAGAGGAGGCGGTCATCGGGTTCGCGTCGGTGTCGAGCTTCGCGAGGAGGAACGCACCGTCGCGCTCCTCTGCGACCTTCTCGAGGGTGGGGGTCAGCTGGCGGCAGGGGCCGCACCATTCCGCCCACATATCGACCACGACCGGACGTTCTTTCGAGCCCTCGACCACGACCTGCTCGAAGGTCTGGTCGGTCACCTCGATGACGTTGACGGACGTTCCCATGCTGGCTTCCTGTTCCTGCTCCTCGTCGCTCCGTTGGTTCTCTCAGTCAGTCTCGACGACGACCTTCCGAGTGACAACGTTGCGGTCCGCCCCGTGTGTTCCGCCGCCATCCATGACTTCGGGCCCGATCGGTGCCCCGCGTGTATCGTCCCGTGGCGACTGCCGCAGGATGCCGCTGTTATCCTGCAACAACGGTGCGAGGAGACACGGCGTGTCCACCCGGGTAGCCGAGACCCCCCACAGCGCGCTCGGCCTGTCCGCCGACGATCTCCTCGCGATGTACCGCCTGCTCCTCATGTCGCGGCTCTTGGACGAGGCCGCGCTCCGCCAGAACCGCATGGGTCGCGCGCCCTTCGTCGTCCCCGCGGCGGGCCACGAGGGCTGTCAGATCGGCACGGCGTGGGCGATGCGCCGCGGCACGGACGTCTGGCTCCCCTACTACCGGGACCTCGGGGTCGTCCTCACCGCCGGGATGACGCCCTACGAGGTCTTCCTCGGGGTCTTCGCGAAGGCGGAGGACCCCTCGTCCGGCGGCCGCCAGATGCCGGCGCACTGGGGCTCGCGCCGACTGAGCATCATCAGCGGGTCGTCGCCGATCGCTACCCAGGTACCGCACGCGGCCGGCATCGCGTACGCCGCGAGGTACCGTGGAGAGGACGCCGTCGTCGGTTGCTGGTTCGGTGACGGAGCGACCAGCGAGGGCGACTGGCACGAAGGGCTCAACTTCAGCGGGATCCACCGCTTGCCGGTGATCTTCGTCTGCGAGAACAACCAGTACGCGATCAGCGTGCCGCAGTCGAAACAGATGGCCGTCAGGGATGTCGCCTCGCGCGCGGAGGGCTATGGCTTCCCGGGTGTCGTCGTGGACGGGAATGACGTGTTGGCTTGCTATGGGGCGATGAAGACGGCCCACGAGCGCGCACGCGCCGGTGAGGGTCCGACGCTGATCGAGTGCAAGACCTACCGGTTCATGCCGCACACCTCCGACGACGACGACAAGTCGTATCGGACGCGCGAGGAGGTCGAGCAGGCCCGCGCGAAGGATCCGCTGGTTCAGTTCGGCGCATACCTGCGTACGCACGACCTCCTCGACGACCCGAAGGATGCCTCGCTGCGCGCGGAGACGAAGGAGGAGATCGAGGAGGCGATCAAGGCCGCCTGGGATGCGCCTGATCCGGATCCGGACTCGGCGCTCCTCCACGTGTTCAAGGAGGAGCAGCCGTGACTGAGAAGAACGTCGTCACCGCGATCCGCGATGCCCTCCACGACGAGATGGCGAACGACGAGCGGATCGTCCTGCTGGGTGAGGACGTGGGCGCGCGCGGCGGGGTGTTCCGGATCTCGCAGGGGTGGATGGAGGAATTCGGCGAGCGGCGCGTGCTCGACACCCCGCTCGCCGAGTCCGGCATCGTCGGGATCGCGATCGGGATGGCGCTCCACGGATTGCTCCCCGTGGCCGAGATCCAGTTCGCCGACTTCATCCATCCCGCGTTCGATCAGGTGGTCTCGGAGGCGGCCCGCCTGCGCTACCGGTCGAACGGCGACTTCGGCGTGCCGATGGTGATCCGCACGCCGTGCGGGGGCGGTATCCACGGCGCCCTGTACCACTCGCAGTCGATCGAGGCCTTCTACGCGCATATCCCCGGGATCAAGGTCGTGATGCCGTCCACGCCGGCCGACGCCGCCGGACTGCTGCGGAGCGCGATCAAGGATCCCGACCCGGTCCTGTTCCTCGAGCACAAGAAGACCTACCGCGCGATCAAGGGCGATGTGGCCGATGATGCCTACCTCACCCCCATCGGCGTCGCCGACGTCAAGCGCGAGGGCGACGACCTGACCTGCGTCAGCTACGGGTACTCGCTCCACACCTGTCTCGACGCCGCCGAGCGGCTCTCGGAGGCTGAGGGGATATCCGTCGAGGTCGTGGACGTTCGAACGCTCGCGCCGCTCGACGTCGACACGATCGTGGGGTCGGTTCGCAAGACCTCGAAGGCGATGGTCGTCTACGAGGACAACAGGACCTATGGTGCCGGGGCGGAGATCGCCTCGGCGATCGCCGAGCAGGCGCTCTTCGATCTGGACGCGCCGATCGCGCGTATCGGCGGGCCCGATGTCCCGGCGATGCCCTTCGCCGCTCCGCTCGAGCATTTCTTCATGGAGCCGGAGCCGGACCAGATCTACGCGCGGATGCAGGAGCTCGCTCGCACCTGAGCCTCACACCTCAGGCCGTTCAGGAGACCTCCCGACCGGTCGATACCCACGGGAGTGACCGATCGTTCCCGTCCACCCGAGGAGGCACCGCGAAGCCTGCGCGACCTCCTGATCATCGGAGGCGTCCTCGTCGCACTCTTCGCCCTCAGCGCCGCCTTCGGTGTGTTCGAGCACCTCAGCGACTGGCTCCTGACCAGGGAGCAACGCGGCGGCGTGTTCGCCCTGCTGACGCTCCTGGCCGTCGGAGCCGCCGTGTTCTCCGCGCTCCGGTGGCGGCAGGCGGCAGTCGAGACGCGGATGCGGATCGAAGCCGAACGCAGGTATCGCCTGTTGGTCGAACAGGCTCCCGTCGTCATCTACGCGTGGGACCCCATGCGGCCGACGGGGAAGGCCTCTGCCCTGTTCGTGAGCCCCCAGATCGAGGCGCTCCTCGGGTACTCGGCCGACGAGTGGGTGGCTGATCCAGGGCTCTGGATCGAACGGATCCACCCGGACGATCGCGACCAGGTGGTGGCGCGCTTCGAAGAATCCGACCGGACCGGCGGCGGATTCCATATGGAGTACCGAGCTCTCCACCGCGACGGGCGGATCCTGTGGATCCACGACGAAGCCCGTCCGGTGACCTGGCGAGAGGACGGCACGCCGACACTGGTGCAGGGTGTCATGGTCGACATCACCCGGACCAAGTCTGCCGAGGAGCAGCAACGAGAGACCCAACGCCGTTTCCAAGCGCTGGTCGAGCGCCTCCCCGCGGTGACGTACGTCGAGGATGCGGAGACCGGACGATACCGGTACCTCAGCCCGCAGATCGAGGTGCTTAGCGGATACCCCGTAGAGCGGTGGATCGACGATCCGGAGCTCTGGGCGAAAGCCCTGCATCCCGACGATCGCGAACGTGTGCTCGCTGAGAACGAGGCCAACACGGGCGACTCATGGAGCACCGACTATCGGATACTCCGGCCGGAGGGCGGAACGGTCTGGGTGCACAACGAATCCGTGCTGATCCGCGACGAGGACGGACGGCCGCTCGAGTGGGTCGGGGTCTGCACGGACCTCACGGATCAGAAGGAGGCGTCGGACCAGGTCCGGGCCGCCGAGGAGCGGTTCCGGGCGATCGTGGAGCACATCCCGGCCGCGGTCTACCTGGACCTCCCCGATGGCAGCATGGAGAGCGTGTACGTCAGCCCTCAGGTCGAGACCGTGATGGGTGTCACGGTGGAGCACTACATCGCCGAGCCCGACCTCTGGCTTCAGCTGATGGACGACGAGGATCGTCGCCGCTGCGAGCGAAGCTATCTCGAGGCGGTGGAGTCGGGCAGGTCGTGGGAAGACGAATATCGGATCCGCAAACCGGACGGGAAGCTCGCGTGGATCCATGACGAGACCACGTTCATCAGCGATCCCGACGGCGAGCCGCTCTTCCTCCTGGGGGTTCTCTACGACGTCACCCCGCGCAAACGAGCCGAGGAAACCCTCCAGGAGTCCGAGCGCCGAGAGCATGCGGCTGCCGAGCGCCTCCGCACGCTGGACGATATGAAGAACACGTTCCTCGCCGCGGTCTCACACGAGCTGCGGTCCCCCCTGACCTCGATCCTGGGACTCTCGCTCACCCTCGAGCGAACGAGCGGCCTCAGCGAAGAGGATCGGCAAGACCTTGTCGTCCGGCTGTCCGCGAACGCGCAGAAACTCGACCGGCTCCTCAAGGACCTGCTCGACCTCGACCGGCTCAACCGTGGCATCGTCGAGCCGCAACGCCGGACGTGCGACGTGGGGGCGCTCGCGAGGGGGACGCTCGCCACGCTGGAGAGCCTCTCGGAACGGCACGTGGTCGTATCCACGGACGACGTCGACCTCGAGGTTGACGCCGCGAAGGTCGAACGCATCGTCGAGAACCTGCTCACGAACGCCGTCCGTCACACGCCGACCGACGGCACGATCTGGCTCCGTGTCGAACGCCGACCGGACGGCGTGGCGATCGTGGTGGAGGACGACGGAGCGGGTGTGGCGGATGAGCTCCGCTCGACGATCTTCGAGCCGTTCCGGCAAGGTCCGGCGGCCCCCTCGCACTCGCCGGGCACGGGGATCGGGCTCTCGCTCGTCGCCCGGTTCGCCGAGCTCCACGGTGGGCGGGCCTGGGTCGAAGACCGGCCCGGGGGCGGCGCGTCGTTTCGCGTGTTCCTCCCCAGGGCTGCATCCGCGGGGATCCCCTCACTGGCGTCTGTCCAAAGCGGGGACGCGGGCTAGACTCGACGGGATGGCGCCAGTCGAGGCGAAGGCCGACCACAACCCGCAGAAGCGCCGCCTCCATCTCCCGATCGTCGGGGTCACGAACGGTCCCGCCGTGGATGCGGTCGCCGGAAGGAAGCCTCCCTGGCTGAAGGTACGTCTCGTCTCGGGTCCGAACTACGAGGACCTCAAGGGCATCATGCGCGACCGATCGCTCCACACGGTCTGCGAGGAGGCGATGTGCCCGAACATCCGGGAATGTTGGGAGGAGCGGGAAGCGACGTTCCTGATCCTCGGTGCCAAGTGCACCCGGCGTTGCGGTTTCTGCGACGTGATGACCGCGAAACCGGACCCGGTGGACGAGGACGAGCCGGCGCGGATCGCCGAGGCGGTCCGTGACATGGGCTTGCGCTACGTGGTGCTGACCGGGGTTGCTCGGGACGACCTGGAGGACGGCGGAGCGCGCATCTGGTCCTCGGCGATCCGCGCGGTGCGGGATTCGGTCGCAGGGATCGGCATCGAGGTATTGCCGTCCGACTTCAAGGGTGGCGAGCGCGATATCGCCACCGTCCTCGATGCGGAGCCCGACGTGTTCGCGCACAATCTCGAGACGGTCCGGCGACTGCACGACCGGATCAGACCGGCCTTCGGCTACGACCGGACCCTGGACGTCCTCCGTTTCGGGAAGCAGCATCGCCCCGGACAGGTCACGAAGTCGAATCTGATCCTCGGGATGGGCGAGCGACCCGAGGAGATCCCGGCCGCGATGGCCGACCTCCGCGATGCAGGCATCGAGATCCTCACGATGGGGCAGTACCTGCAACCCACGGCGTACCACCTGCCCGTCAACCGCTGGGTGCACCCCGAAGAGTTCGCGGAGCACAAGCGGGTGGGTGAGGAGATGGGGATCGCCCACGTCGAAGCCGGACCGTTGGTCAGGTCCAGCTACCACGCCGGGAAACAGATGAAACGCGCGCTCGAGGCCAGGGTCGCCGCACCGGCGTAGACGTCAGACGTCAGAGCAGTCGCAGTTGCTCCGACGCGCGTTCCGCCGCGTCAGCCGATCGATCGTGCCGGAAGAACCGGCGCGCCGGCTCGACTCCGCGGCGCGCGCCTCCGGCGTCGGCAAGGAGCGCGGTCACCTGTCGACCCAATGACTCGCGCATGGCCTTCGGCCCGTAGGGCTGCCGATACATCTGGATGTAGCGCTCGACCAGGTCGGGGTGCTCTTTCTCCAGCCACGGGAGGAACTCCTCCCGAACGCCCGGCCGGAGGTGCAGCAGGATCGGCGAGACGTGCGTGGCTCCCGCGTCGATCGCGGCGCCGACCACCTCTCGGAGCTGGTCCGGGCGATCGGAGATCCCGGGCAGGATCGGCGCCATCAGCACGCCGGTGGGGATGCCCGCGTCGCTCAGCGTACGGATCGCCTCGATCCTCGCGCGCGGGTGGGGAGTGCCGGGCTCCGTCTCGCGCCAGACCGGCTCGTCCAGCGTGCCGATCGAGAAGGCGGCGGAGACCGGCGCGACCTCGGCCGCCCGCTTGAGCAGGTCCAGATCGCGGAGGATCAGCGTCCCCTTCGTGAGGATCGAGAAGGGATTCCGATGATCGACCAGGGCCTCGATGATCCCGCGCATCAAGCGATAGCGACCTTCCGCTCGCTGGTACGGGTCGGTGCCCGTTCCCATCGCGATGTGATCGCCCTTCCAGCGCCTCGCGGCGAGCTCGCGGCGGAGCACCTCCGGCGCGTTCACTTTCACGACGATCTTCGTCTCGAAGTCTCGACCCGCGTTCATGTCGAGGTACGTGTGCGTCGGCCGAGCGAAGCAATAGGTACAGGCATGGGAGCATCCTCGATACGGGTTGATCGTCCAGTCGAACGGCAGGAAGTCGCCGGGGACCCGATTCACGATCGACTTCGCCTCGACCTCGATGAAGGTGATGTCCCGGAATTCGGGCGTGTCGAAGGTCTTCCGGCCGATCTCGAACAGCTGGTCCATCTCGACAGGATAGAACGTATGTTCGGTTTTCGCCAGGGGTTAGTGAGGCTGCTCCACCCG
>JALZDC010000351.1 GCA_030862755.1 Actinomycetota bacterium | reverse complement strand
GTGCGCGACCTCACGCGACGCGAGGATCTCGCCGGCGCGAGCCTGGCCGCAAAGGCGCGCTGCCAGGTTCAACGCGCCGCCACGATAGCCACCCTCGACCTCGACCGCCTCGCCCGCGTCGAGGCCGATCCCGACGGTGAGGGGAAGCTCGAGGTCCGTCAGGGTCTCCTCGACGAACCGCTCCTGGAGGTCCACGGCGGCACGGATCGCCTGGCGTGGCGAACCGAAGACGCACAGGGCCTCGTCTCCACGGAGCTCGAGGAGCGTGCCGCCCCGGCCCTCGACGCCTTCCCTCGCGATCCGCGCGAACTTCGCGGCGAGCTTGCCGGCCGCCTCGTCGCCGCGCTCCTGGGTGAACAAGGTGTAGCCCCGGACGTCGGCGATGAGGAAGGTGCGGATATGGGCGTCGTCACTGCCTGTGCCCTGGGATCGTCCCTCGTGACCGACCATGCGCGATTATGGTCCGCGCGAGCGAACGTTCCTAGCCTCCTTCATCCCGTGCCGCCACGTTGGGGATCGGAGGCCTCGGAGGAGGTGCGGGCTACGGAACCCGGACACCCACGGCCGCGCCGCGATCTCGTCCTCGATCGCGACGAATGCGTCGACGACGCGTGGGTCGAACTGCTGCCCGCGCTGACGCCGGATCTCCGCGATGGCCTCGTCCAGCGGCCACGCCTCCTTGTACGGCCGTTCGTGCGTCAAGGCGTCGAACACATCCGCGACCGCGACGAGAGGGATGTCCTCGCCCGCGACGCCGCCGTATCCCCTTCCGTCCCAGCGCTCGTGGTGCGACCAGGCGACCTCCTCGGACATGATCATCAGCGGGGACCGGCTGCCCGACATGATCCTCGCGCCGATCACGGTGTGGGTCTTGACGACCTCGAACTCCTCGGGCGTGAGCTTCCGCGGGGCCAGGAGGATGCTGTCGGGGACCCCGATCTTGCCCACGTCGTGCAGACCGGCCGCTCGCTCCAGCCGCTCGACCAGTTCGATCTCGAGGCCGAGCTCCTGGGCCAGCAGCGCCGCCATGCGCCCCACGCGCCGCGTGTGCTGACCGGTGTCGTCGTCGCGATACTCGGCCGCGAGCGCTCGTCCGTTGCAGGTCGCGAGGACGGGGTCGAAGCCCAGCGGAAGCATTCGGCCGGCCCATGAGTTGCGGACGGGCCGAGCCCCAGTGGGGCCCGGCCCGTCGCGGATCATCGCCTCACGAGCGCTTCGGCCTCTTCACGAGGCTTCGTCCGGTAGACCAGGCCGGAACCCGCGAGGTTGGTGAGTTGGTTGGATTCTGCCGGCATCCGGCAGACGGGCGGGGCGGTCGGCCCCGGCCCGCGAGGGACGGCTCAGCAGCCAATCACCTCGGGGGTCTCCTGCTGTCTATGCAAGTAGGACCACCTCCCTTCTCCCGTGCCCCCATGGTGCGACAGGACAAGGGCTATGGCAAGGCGATCGGCCGATGCCAGAGACCGACGTCGGCTGCGGTCAGATCACGAGCGTCGAGAGCCACACCGTCATGCGGACACCCGGTACAGGCGCCAGCGATCCGGGACGCCCTTCAGCTCGTGCTCGCCGGCCTCCTCGAAGGCGAGCCCGCTCCCGGCGACCAGGTCCTTCACCGTCTGGGAGACGAGGACATCCGAGGGTCCGGCCGTCGCGCCGACGCGAGCTCCGATCACCACGGCCATCCCGCCCACCTTGCCGTCGATCGTCTCGACCTCGCCGGTGTGCACGCCCCCTCGGACCTCGATGCCCAGCGGGGCGACCGCGTCGACGATCGACTTCGCGCACCGGACCGCCCGCGCGGGGCCGTCGAACGTGGCGAAGAAGCCGTCACCCGCCGTGTCGATCTCCACGCCGCCGTATCGGGCGAGCTGGCCGCGTACCAGCCGGTGGTGCTCCTCGACCAACGCTTTCCAGCGGCGGTCGCCGAGCTCGGCGGCTTTCTCGGTCGACCCGACGACGTCGGTGAACAACACCGTCGCGAGCGCCCGTTCGAGCTCCGCCTCCACCTCCCCGAGCGCGACCACGAACCGCTCCACCTCCTCGAGGATCGCGTCCTGGGCGCCCACCCACGGGA
>JALZDC010000349.1 GCA_030862755.1 Actinomycetota bacterium | reverse complement strand
GAGCCGGAGACGAGGCTCCCCCGCCATCAGCTCCCGAACGATGCTCGCCGTGCCGTCGGGTGAGGCGTCGTCCACCACGATGGCATCGACCCCCGGATACCTCAGAACGCCGGCGACGACGTCACGGATCGTCCTCGCCTCGTCGTAGGTGGGCAGGATCACGAGGGTCCGGACGTCGGCGCCGAGCGGCTCGGGATCGGGACGTGCGCGCCGGCGTCCCCGCGGGACTGCTGCCAGGCCCACGACGAACGCGAGTGAGACAACAGGGAGCCAGTCACCCAGACGCACGGACAGCGTTCGATCGGCCGAGGCACGGATGGTCCGCCTGATGAGGTCGGGTTCGAAGAGCTCCGTCTGCTGGTACGGGCGACCGCTCGGATCGATGAACGCGCTGATCCCGGAGACCGCGGCATGCACCACCCAGCGTCCGTCCTCGATCGCTCTGATCCGGGACATCTGCAGGTGCTGGGCGGACGCGGCCGTCCGGTCGTAGGACGCGTTGTTCGTGAGCACGACCAGGAACTCCGCGCCCTGCCGCACGAGGTCTCGGTCGAGCGCCGGGAAGCTGTTCTCGAAGCAGATGGGAGCCGCGAACCTCGGGAGTCCCGGCGCCGACAGCGTGTGGAGCCGCTCCCCCGGCGTGATCTCGTACGCGATCTGCTCGAGCGCAGAGATCCATCCGACGAGCGGCTTCCACGGGATGTACTCCCCGTACGGGACGAGATGCGTCTTCCGGTAGGCATCGAAGACCTCTCCCCTGCCGTCGAAGACGACGGCTTGGTTGTAGAGCACTGTCCCCGCGCGACCCGGCGACCGGATGTCGCCGGAGGTGGACCCGGCCAGGACCGGCACCCCGACCTCCGCGATCGTCGAGCGGACCTCGTCGAGGATGTCCAGGGATCCGGGGTCGAGAGCGCTTTCCCCCCACACCGCCAGATCCGGAGGCTCATCCTGCAGCCTCCGATGAAGGTCGAGGTTCAGTCTCGTCACGGCGATGTCCCCCTCCTCCCTCGAGCCCCGCCGTACCCCCTCCAGGAAGTCGACCTGGATCGCGGCGACGTCGATGCCCCGCCCTAGCGGCCTGGCGAACGGGATGACGACGGGCGCGAAGGCGGCGGCCGCGGCGAGCCCCACCAACCCCAGCCGCAGCCAGGGCGGCCGGTCGCCGGAGGCAGCCTCCGCGAGCAGGGCCGCCACGAAGGCGACGACGAACGTGACCCCGAACACGCCCGCGACCACGGCCACGCGCACCGTGACCGTGTTCGGGACCTGTGACACGCCGAGGGAACCCCAGGTGAACCCCCCGAGCGGCCAGAGCCCCCGGAGCCAGTCGATCGCCGTCCACGCGGCGGCGGTGCCGAGAGCCGTGAGCACCGGCCGGCCGGCCCTGCGGATGAGGGGGAACACCGCGCCGAAGAGAGCCACCGACAGCGCCGTGAGCAGTGTCAGAGCGCCCCACGCGAGCTCGCCGAAGAGCGTGACCCACGACAGCGTGATGCCGAACGCGGTCAGTCCGTAGATGAGCCCGAGGAAGAAGCCTCGAACGGGTCTCGCATCTTGCAGCGCCACGAACAGGGTCGCGGGTGCGAGGAAGGCGAGCGGCCAGGCGGTGACCGGCGGGAAGGCGAGCGAGAACAGCACGCCTCCGACCAGCGAGAGGACGAGCGCGACCGGTCGCCGCTGCCCGGTCAGGCGCAGTCGCGGCAGAACATCCGCCGTTTGTCCGCGAGTTGGCTGCGATGCTTCACGAGGAAACAGTTCTTGCAGACGAACTCGGTCGACTGGATGGGTACCACCCGCGATTCGATCGGCTCGAGCCGGTCATCGCCCTTCGCCGTGGCGACGGGCACCACCGGCTCCTCCTCGTCGACCTCGTCCTCGTCGTCCCGCGCCTCTTGCTTCTCGAGGACCTCGTGGATCGACTCGACGTCGGCCCCTGCGGGGTCGGCGGTCGCCGCCGCGTCCTCGAGGTCCTCCTCGGTCGGCTCGACGTCGTCGAGGTCTTCGTCGGCTTCGACGTCTTCGTCTTCGCGCTCTTCCGTGCGCTCAACCACCTGTTCCTCCGGTTCGCGTCCTCGATCCGGGCGCGGATTCTAGCGTTCGGGTATCCGCTTGCCATGGAACTACGCCCTAGAGACTCAGGTTGTTCCCCGGCGGCGAGGATGGAAACGCGAGAGCCCGAGAGACCTTTGGGGCCGCGGCGCCGGGGCGCCGCGTTCTCTACTCAGCCTCTCGGGCTCCGCATGCGCCTCCGCCGGGGCGGGGACGCAGCCAGCACGTTAGCGAGGGCGGGCGGGCACAGCAACCCGGACGCCCGGAAACAGTGACAAGAACAACTCGGCGAGCCCCCGGGTCAGGCTCGGAACACCTCGCGGCCCAATGAGACCGTGAGGACGGGGCGGAGGCCCTCGGGTGAGGTCACCTCCAGGGGGTCGGCGTCGTAGGCGGCGAAGTCCGCGTGTCGTCCCGGTTCGAGGGCTCCCTTCTTGCCATCCTGATGGCCCAGACGGGCGCTCCCCACCCGATGGAGCTTGAGGGCCTCCAGCCTCGTGAGACGCTGCGCGGGCTCGTGGTTCCCCTCGAGCGCCGCGATCGCGAGCATCGGGTCGAGGGGCGTGACCGGCGAGTCGGATCCGACGCCGACCTCGATCCCACGCTCGAGCATGGTGCGGATGGGGTGAGCGGCCATCGCGCGTGCGGGCCCGAGGCGCTCCTCGTACATGCCGCCGCCCTGCCCCCAGAGCCGGTCGAAGGTGGGCTGGACGCAGACGGCCAGCCCGAGCATCGCCGCTCGCTCGATCTGGTCCGCGGACGGCAGCACGAAGTGCTCGATCCGATGGCGTCGAGCGCGGAAGTGCCTCCGCTCGCGTGAGTCCAGCGCGAGGTACACGCGCTCCCATGTCTCGATGACCTGCTCGATCGCCCGGTCCCCGATCGCGTGGATCCCGACCTGGAGACCGGCGTTGTGGCCTGCGTGGAAGAACTCCGCCAGGGCGTCGTCGCCCTGGTACAACTCCCCTCGCTCCGAGCCGTCGTCGTAGGGATGCCCCAACGCGGCCGTCCTCGCTCCGATCGAACCGTCGACGGGGAGATCGCCCCCGATCGCGGGGAAGCCCCGTTCGATCGACTCGGGGAGGGACATCGACGCGGGGATCGGCGAGACGTCGACGGGGAGCCGCCGTCGGTGTCCGAGCAGCACGTCGAGGTCCGAGTGGTGCAGCGACATCTCGTGGACGGATGTGACGCCGCGCGACGCCGCGAGACCGGCGGCCTGCAGCTGGAACTCCTCGATGCGCTGGCGTCCGTACGAAGACTCGACCCAGGCCGAGACCCGCCGGCTGGCCTCTCTCGTCAGGCGGCCCGTCGGCTCTCCGTCCTCCCCGACCTCGACCCCTTCCGCGTCCGTGAGATCGACCGCGGCGAGCACCTCTCGGCTCACCACGGAGAGATGCCCGTCCGTCCGGGTCAGGACGATCGGAACGGCGGTCAGCCGGTCGAGTTCCGCAGCCGTCGGGAGGTCGGGCCGATCCCAACGTGATTCGTCGAAGCCTTCGAGATGGACGGGGGAGGTCCCCGACGCCGATCGCACCCGGACCAGCTCGAGCAACTCCTCCTTCGACGAGGAGTCCCTGACGTCCTCGTTCGTCAACGAGCGTCCGGTGGCGGTGAGGTGCACGTGACTGTCGATGAACCCGGGGACGACGGTCGCGCCGGGCAGCTCGATCGTCAGGTCCGCCTCGGGAGGGTCGCCGATGCCCACTCGCTCGACATGACGGCCGTCGACGAGGATCCACTCCCCCATCGCGGGGTGGGAGAGCGTGACGACACGCGATGCGCGGTAGAGAGTCCTCACGGA
>JALZDC010000027.1 GCA_030862755.1 Actinomycetota bacterium | reverse complement strand
CTCGGCGATCTGATCACCCACCCGCCGTTCGCACGCCTGCTCGCCGCGATGTCGGTGTCGTCTCTCGGTGACTGGGTCGGATTCCTCGCCGTCACGTCGCTCGTCGCGAACCTCGCCGGGGGGGCGGGCGGTGCCGCGTTCGCCGTCTCGGGACTGATGCTCGCGCGGACCCTTCCCGCCGTCCTGTTCGGGCCGATCGCCGGCACCCTCGTCGACCGCCTCGATCGCAAGCAGATCATGATCACGGCGGATCTCGCCCGAGGCGCGCTGTACGCGACGATGGTGTTCATCGGCCAACTCTGGGCGATCTACGCGATGTCGTTCCTGATCGAGTGCTTCTCGCTCGTGTGGGGCCCGGCGCGCGACGCCTCGTTGCCCAACCTGGTGCCGCGGCGCCAGCTCGCCAACGCGAACTCGATCGCACTCGCCTCCACCTACGGCACCCTCCCGCTCGGCGGGATCGTGTTCACGGTGCTCGTAGGCCTGAACACCCTCCTCAGCCATGCGATCCCGTTCCTCGAGGATCGCGACCACGCGGTCCCGTTGTTCCTGGATGCGGGGACCTTCCTGTTCTCGGCGGCGATGATCAGCCGCGTGGCGATCCCGCCGTCTCCCGCGATGCTCAGCGGCCGTCTGGACTTCTCCCGGATCTGGCGTGACGTGCTCGACGGGATCCGGTTCCTCCGCGAGGACTCGATGGCGTCGGCCATGACCGCCGGGATCGTCGTCGCCTTCTCGGCCGTCGGCGCGGTGCTCGCCCTGGCACCGATCTTCGTGGTCGACACCCTCGGCGCCGACAACGCGGGATGGGGGTTCATGGTCACGTCGTTCGGGATCGGGATCGGTCTCGGGATGGCGAGCGCGAATCAGGCGGCGCGCCTCCTCGAGCGCGTGTCGATCTTCCCGTGGTCGATCGTCGTTTCTGCCGCCACGCTGTTCGTGCTGGCGGCGATGCCCAATCTCGCCCTCGCCGCCGTCGTCACGGTCTGGCTCGGCGCGTTCTGCGGCCTGGCGTGGGTGACGGGCTACACCTTGCTGCAGGAGAACGTCCAGGACGAGTTCCGTGGGCGGACGTTCGCCTCACTCACGGTCCTGTCGCGGATGGGGTTGTTCCTGTCCCTCGCCACGTTCCCTACGCTTGCGGGTGTCTATGGCACCTTGGGCGCCGGCTCCGAGCTCGGGATCAGACTGGCTCTCGCGAGCGCCGGCATCGCGGTGGCCATCGCCGGCCTCAACACACGACGCCTGCTCAAGCGCTTCCGGCTCTCCCGTCCCCAGCCCCTCACCCTCGTGCCGAAGCTGAAGCGCCCGCCCGCCACCGGGTTCTTCATCGCCTTCGAAGGCGTGGAGGGATCCGGCAAGGGCACACAGGTCCGGATGGCCGAGGAGTTCATGCGGTCCGAGGGATACGACGTGCTGGTCACGCGCGAGCCCGGGGGGACCGAGCTCGGCGAGCGGGTGCGAGAGCTTCTCCTGGATCCCGGCACCGGGACGCTCGACGCGCGGGCAGAGGCGCTCCTGTTCGCCGCATCGCGCGCGCAGACGGTCCACTCGGTGATCCGACCCGCGCTCGCGGAGGGCAAGGTCGTGATCTGCGACCGGTACGTCGACTCATCGCTCGCGTATCAGGGATGGGGGCGGGCGTTGGGCGAGCAGGACATCCTCACGTTGAACGTCTGGGGCACCCAGGGCCTGTTCCCCGACCTGGTGGTCCTGCTGCACCTGGAACCCGAACGGGGCCTGCTCCGGTCGTCGGACCCGCCGGACCGGATGGAGCTCGAGGGACAGGACTTCCACGCCAAGGTCGCCGACGCCTACCTGAAGATCGCCGAAGAGCACCCGGAGCGCATCGTCGTCGTCGACGCCGACAAACCCGCGGCCGAGGTCTTCGACGAAGTGCGCGCCGCCATCGACAAGGCGCTGGGTGAGCGCGAGGAGGGGGACGGCTCCGGATCCCTGAAGCCGTTCGCCGGCGCCGCGGAGACGGGTGATGACCAGGCGGCCTCGAGCGACGACGCGACCGAGTCTGCGCCACCGATCACCGACTGACGTCGTCGGTGGACCGCGATAGCGTGCGTCCGTGAACGTCCCCGTCCTCGATCGCGTCCCGGGCCAGGTGGCCGCGATCGCGTTCCTGCGCGGCGCGACCGACCGTCCCCACCACGCCTACGCATTCGCGGGTCCGGAGGGCAGCGGGAAGTCGCTCGCTGCCCGGGCGTTCGTGGCCGCTCTCCTGTGCCATCGGGGAGGGTGTGGGGAGTGCCGCGATTGCCGTCTCGCGGAGGAGGACCACCATCCCAACCAGTTCGTCGTCGAGCCCGAAGGGCGGGACATCCACGTCGACACGGTCCGTGTCGAGGTCTGGCAGCCCGCCTACCGCACGGCGCCGGAGCCGGGGAGGAAGGTCTTCGTCGTTCGTGAGGCCGACCGTCTCTCACCGCAAGCCGCCGACACCCTGCTGAAGGTGTTGGAGGAGCCTCCCGCCGACGCGGTCCTTCTGTTGCTGTCGGCGCGAGCCCATGAACTGCCTGAGACCGTGCTGTCACGCTGCCACATCGTCACGTTCACCGCGTTGCCCGAGGCGTTCGTCGTGGAAGAGCTGATCCGAGGCGGCTCGGACGAGGTCCGGGCGCGGCTCGCGGCGCGTCTGGCCGGGGGCAACCTTGGACGAGCGAGGAGGCTGGCCGGGTCCGAAGAGGGTCTCCGCTTCCGGGACGCGGCGCGGGCCGCGATCGGAC
>JALZDC010000445.1 GCA_030862755.1 Actinomycetota bacterium | reverse complement strand
CCGGGGGTCGCCGAGGGCGGCGACATGTGCTGGCTCGATCCCGGGACGTTGCTGGTCGGCGTCGGCTACCGCACCACCACCTCGAGTGTCGACGCCCTTCGAGCCATGCTGGCGGACGCGACCGTCGTCTCGTTCGACCTGCCCCACCTCGCCGGGCCGTCCGCCTGCACGCACCTGCTGTCCTTGGTGTCGATGCTCGACGTGGATCTAGCCGTGGCCTCCCTGCCGCATCTCCCCGTCCGCTTGGTCGAGCTGCTCCGAGACAGAGGGGTCCGCATCGTGGAGGTGCCCGACTTCGAATCCGACACCATGGGAGCCAACGTGCTGGCGCTCGGGCCGCGAGTGGCGCTGGCGCTCGAAGGGAACCCGGAGACCCGGCGCCGGATGGAGTCGGCCGGTGTCGACGTGCGAACCTACGTCGGCGAGGAGATCTCTCGGAAGGGAGACGGTGGGCCCACGTGTCTCACGAAGCCGCTCGACCGGGCCTCGTGATCAGCCGAGTCCGACGCCCTGGAGCCGATAGACGTCACGCTGTCGCGGGCGGGCAGCGGTACCGCGAGAACCAGAGGTCGACCTTCGCGCCAACCTCGTCCAGGGACATCTGGAAGTCCACGTCCACCCCGTCCGGCAAGCTGACCAGACCGACGAGAGGCGCGCCGAGATCCGTCACCGGGAGCCGCATGATGCGCACGGCCGAGCCGCATGTCCGGCCAGATCGAGCGAAGTACACCATGCCCTCGATCTCGTGCACCACCGGCGCGTACCGCGCCTTCCCGGGTGGGGCGGGGATCCTCATGCTGCCTCCTCGAGATCATCCACACGGATGTCGAGATGCACCCGGTTCTTGACCGACTTCGGCTCAGCACGCGCTGGAAGCTGAGCACGTGGGCTCCTTGCCGATCAAGGTCGGGAGCCCGGTCCCGGCCCGAGGAGCTCGTTCACCGCCTGCCCGAACACCTCCGTGTGCCTGTCCACATCGTCTGCGGTCGTGGCCGGCGACATCAGCGCCATGTTGTGGAACGGCGTCATGAGGATTCCTCGATTGAGCAGGTAGAGATGGATGAACGGGTCGAGTTCTTCGTCCTGTCCCTGGAACGCCTCGTGCCCGTTTCGAGCCGCATCGGCACGGAAGAGATACTCGACGCGGCATCCGAGCCGGACGACGTGCCAGGGCAGCTCACGCGAGATGATCACCTCGCGCACCCCGTCCTCGAACCGTTCTCCGAGCTCGATCATCTTCTCGAACGCCTCGTCGGTCATCACCTCGCCCAGGGTGGCGCGCATCGCTGCGAGCGACAGCGCGTTGCCGGCGAGGGTGCCACCCGTTCCCCCGACGTCGACCACGTCGGGGTCGGTGCCCTCGACGATGCGCCGTTGGACGTCGTCGGTCATGCCGTAGGCGGCCGACGGGATACCGGCCCCGAGGGTCTTGCCGATCGTCACGATGTCGGGCGCGAGGCCCCACGCCTTCGTCGCGCCGCCCGGTCCGGCGCTGATCGTGTGGGTCTCGTCGATCAGCAGGAGCGTCTCGGTGCGGTCGCAGAGCTGCCGGACGCCCTCCCAGTATCCGGACTCGGGCAGCACGATACCGACGTTCGTGAGGGCCGGCTCGAACACGCAGACCGCGACATCGCCATGGGCGAGCTCGCGCTCTAGCCCGTCGAGGTCGTTGATCTCGACCACCCGGGTGGTCGTCCCTGTGGGCACGGGCGGCCCCGTGTTCCCCGGCCGGTCGACGACGACGCCCGCCTCGTCCAGGTGCGCGAACGTCTCGTCCACGGTGCCGTGGTAGCAGTGGTTGTGGACGAGGATCTTGGAGCGGCCGGTGATGTGGCGCGCCCACCGGATCGCGAAACGATTCGCGTCGGTGGCGGTGAGGGCGAACGACCAGTACGGGACGCCGAAGCGCCGCGCCAGCTCCGCGCTCACCCAGGCCGCGTCCTCCGTCGGGAGCATCAACGTGATGCCCCGGGCCGCCTGTCTCGCGATGGCGTCGACGGCGATCCTGGGGGCGTGCCCGGCCATGCCGCCCGTGTCGCCGAGGCAGAAGTCGACGAAATCGTTCCCGTCGACGTCGGTGAACCGCGCTCCCTCGGCTTCGGCGACGTACACCGGATGGTCGCCCGGCCACCGAACCATCCAGTTCATCGGCACGCCGTAGAGAAGAGAACTCCGGCCCGCTTCGAAGAGCGCCCGGCTCTTCGGATGTCGTTCCCGGAACAGAGCTCGCTCACGTTCCATCGATCCCGACAGACGTGCGCGATCGATCGTGTCCACGCAGCGGCTCCGATGCTCTTTTCGAGGGCTGGGCGTATCCGGAAGGAGGCGGAGTCTACTACCCTCCCTGACGTGAGCTGGCCCGTAGTCACGGTGACGGGAGGACCGCGTGAGCGAGGGCGCGCGTACGGGGAACAGGCCCGCCACCGCGTGCACCGCTCGCTGGAGCTCTACGAGAGGGTATTCCGCCACTACACCGGTATGGGATGGCCGGCGGTACGCGATCGGACCGGCGTCTTCGCCGGCCCGATCGATGACTACGACGTTCGCCTCCTGCCCGAGATCGAAGGGATCGCCGAGGGTGCCGCGGTGGACGCCGAGGACGTCCTCGCGCTGAACGTCCGAACCGAGGTGATGTTCGGGATGGCGTCTCGGGAATGCACCGCGTTCTGCACGCCGACGGGCCCGAGCGAGGATGCCCACGTCCTACTCGCGCAGAACTGGGACTGGAAGCCGGGCTCCCGGGAGACGTGCGTGCTGCTCGCGCAGTCCTCGCACGACGGGCCATCCTTCGTCACCCTCGTCGAAGCAGGGCTGCTCGCGAAATGCGGCATGAACGATCGGGGCATCGGCGTGGCCGCGAACGCCCTTACGTCGACACTCGATCGCGGCGAGCCGGGTGTCCCCTTCCACGCGATCCTGCGCCGGATCCACACGTCGGGCTCCTTCGACGAGGCGGTCGACGCCATCAATGCACCGCTCCGTGCTTCCTCGGGGAACTACCTGATCGCGTCCCGCGACGGCCGCGCGGCCAACCACGAGGCGGCGCCGGGAGGTCCAGAGGGCGTGCACCGATCCGACGGCGACCGGCTCGCGCACGCCAACCATTTCCTACGGCCATCGAGGGACGGCTTCAAGGATCTCGAACGCCTCGATGACGCGAGCACCAGCCTCGCGCGGCAGAGCGCGGCGGACACATGGATCTCCGCCGCCGGGGAGCGCTCGGTCGACGACGTGCTGGAGGCGCTTCGCGACCATTCGGCCCCGGTCTGTGCGCACGCCGACGCCGGCGAGCCACCAGAGGCAGGGAACGAGACCGTCGCCGCGGTGGCCATGGATCTCACGGATGGGACTCTCTGGGTGACGGAGGGGCCTCCGTGCACCGCTGCGGCGGAACGATTCGAACTCGGCTCCCTCGCCGCCCGCGCGGTCTGACGTATCCTCCGCGCGTGTTGCGGCTCCCCTCACCCGCTCGTGTGTCGGTCGCCGCCGTCCTCGTGCTGGTCGTCACCGGTTCCGCGACACCTGTCGCCGCTGCGCCTGCACCGTGGAAACAGGACATCGACAAGGCCATCGGGCGGCGCGACATGTCCGTCGCGATCGGTCTCGAGGGCAGGTGGCTCTACCGCCGCGAGGCTCGGGTGCAGCGAACCCCGGCCTCGAACGAGAAGCTCCTGCTCTCGATGGCCCTGCTGCAGCGGACCTCGCTGACGACCCGCATCCGGACACAGGTGTTCGCGAAGGGCCGGACGAGTGACGGGATACTACGCGGGCATCTCTGGATCGTGGGCCACGGCGACCCGGGGGTCGACAAGCCCACCATGTCGGCTCTCGCCCGAGCGGTCCACCAGGCGGGGATCCGTAAGGTGCTCGGGCGCGTGATGGGTGCGACGACCGGCTTCAAGCGAGACTGGTGGGCCCCCGGGTGGCGCGACTACTTCCCTCGCGACTACATCGCGCTCCCCACGGCGCTCACCTTCCAAGGCAACCGTGACGCACGAGGCGTGCACATCCGCGATCCCGAGCGACGAGCCGCTCGCTCCCTGACCAACCGGCTCCGGGCACTCGGTGTCCGCGTCGTCATGGACCCGGGCGCGGGGGCTCCGCCGCGCGGGCTCCGTCAGATCGTCATGGTCCGATCCGACCCCTTCCAGGCGCTGCTCCGGCTCATGAACCGGCGCTCGAGGAACTTCTATGCGGAGGTGCTGGGGAAATGGCTCGGGAGACTCGTGCTCGGAGGCGCGGGGTCGATCGCGAAGGGCGCCCGGGCGATCGAGCTCTTCGCCCGAGCGCACGGGGCGAGCATCGTCGCCTACGACGCCTCCGGCCTGTCCTATGGGAATCGGATCCATCCCCAGGACATGGTGGAGCTCCTCTGGTTCGCCGAGACGCGGCCCTGGGTCGAGGAGCTCCGCGTGGGCCTTCCGACGGGTGGTCAGGGAACCCTCAAGGGCCGTCTGGTCGGAGTGAGGATGCGAGCGAAGACCGGCACGCTGATCGACATCTCGACGCTCTCCGGCTGGGTCTGGCTGACCAGGGAGAACGCTTGGGGTGCGTTCTCCGTCATGTCCCGCGGGATGTCGAAGTCCGACGCCGTCGCGATCGAGGACCGCATCGTCCGGATCGTCACGAACCGAGCGACCCTCGCGGCACCAGGGCGCCTCCCCTCGGCACAGGGGGAGCCCGTGGTCCAGGAGCCGTGACCACCGCGTCCGATCTGGATGCGCTCGTCCGGGCCACGCCCGACTCCCGCGATCGCGCGATGGACTTCCTCCGCGCTTCCTCGATCGTCGCCGTCGTCTTCGGCCATTGGTTCATCTCGATCAACCATTGGGAGGGCGGCGTGATCCGTTCTACGAGCGCGATCGGCGTCACGCCGGGTCTCTGGCTGTTCACCTGGGTCTTCCAGGTCATGCCGATCTTCTTCTTCGTCGGCGGCTTCTCGAACCTCGTCGCCTACGACTCCGCTAGGCGCAACGGTCGATCGACCTGGATGTTCGTCCGCGGCCGGCTCGCGCGACTCCTTCGGCCGTCGATCGTGTTCCTGGGCGTGTGGGCCGTCGTTCAGATCGTGCTCCATCTCGCCCATGTCGGCGCGCCCACGGGGCCTCGATTGTGGGGCGACGCGACGCTCCTTCGGGGGATGAAGCCACCGGGGGCAACGATCCCCTTCGGCCCGCTGTGGTTCCTCGGCGTGTACCTGGTGGTCGTGATGATCGCGCCGGTCACGATCTGGCTCCACCGCCGGTTCGGGCTCTGGGTGCCGCTCGCGATGGGGCTCGGCGCGGCCCTGGTCGATGGGGTCGCGTTCTCCACCGGCCGCTGGGGCTGGCGCTGGCTCAACGTGGCGTTCGTGTTGCTCTTCCCGCATCAACTCGGCCACGCCTACGCCGACGGAACGTTCTCTCGGTGGCCGCGCCGACGGTTCTGGGCGATGGTCGTCGGGGGCCTCGCCGGCCTCGTGGTGCTCACGACGCCGTGGATCTTCAGGCTCCTCGGCGAGGCCCGCTTCGACTGGTTCCCCGGGATCGGGCACTATCCCAAGAGCCTGCTCGGAACCGACGTCGAGGACGTCTCGAACGCCTACCCACCGACCGTCTGCTTCCTCCTGGGAGGCGCCTGGACCATCGGTGCGGTGATGCTTCTCAAGCCGAGGCTCGATCGATGGCTGCGGCGCGAGCGGCCCTGGCGCTTCACGATCGTCGTGAACGCGAGGATCATGACGCTGTTCCTCTGGCACATGACGGCGTTCCTCGTCGCCCTCCTGGCCCTGTGGCCGCTGGGGTTCGGACGCGAGCAGGACTCCACGGCGCGGTGGTGGCTCGAGCGGCCCCTCTGGTTCCTTGCGGCCGGAGCGATCCTGCTCGGGCTGATCGCGGTCTTCGGACGCTTCGAGCGTGGGCGGACGGCGGCAGCGACTACGAGTACCACCCCCGGCCAGGGACGGATCGCCGAGAAGGGGCGGACCGGCAAGGAGGGATAGATCGCGAGGCAGGGGTAGCATCGCCGGGATGGACCTCACCTCGCTCGTCACCGGCACCGGGTCGCGGATCCTCCTGATCGTGATCGACGGTCTGGGCGGGATGGCCGACACCGAGCACGGCACGGAGCTGGAAGAGGCGGCGACCCCGAACCTCGACCGTCTCGCCCAGGAGGGCGTCACCGGTCTCCTGGAGACGGTCGGTCCGGGGATCACACCGGGCTCCGGGCCGGGTCATCTCGCGTTGTTCGGATACGACCCCCTCGAGTTCGTGCTCGGACGCGGAGCGCTGAGCGCTGCCGGCCTCGGCGTCGAGCTTCACGCGGGTGACGTGGCCGCCCGGGGGAACCTCTGCACCCTGGACGCCGCGGGCAACGTCGCGGACCGGCGAGCCGGCCGGATCTTCGACGAGGAGGCTCGCCGAGTCGTCGCGCGGCTGTCTTCTGGCGTCCAGGGCGTCGAGTTCCATCACGAGAAAGGCCACCGGCTCCTGGTGGTGTTCCGGGGAGACGGGTTGGATACACGCATCGGCGACACCGACCCCCAAGCGACGGGTGTTCCGCCGCTCGATCCGACGCCGCTCGATCCGGCGGCGACGCCCACCGCGGAGCTCGTCGCCGCCAAGCTGAGCGAGGTCCACCGGGTGCTGGCCGGCGAGCCGGCCGCGAACGCCCTGCTGCTACGGGGGTTCGACACCCATCGCGACCTCCCGCGGTTCCGGGACCGCACCGGTCTCCGTGGCGCGGCCCTCGCCGTCTACCCGATGTACCGCGGGATCGCGCGGCTGCTGGGCTTCGACATCCTCGGACCACCTTCCGACCTCACGGATCAGGTCCGACTCCTGGAGAAGCACCGGGAGGAGGCGGACTTCTTCTTCGTCCACGACAAGGACGCGGACGCAGCGGGTGAGGACGGAGATCGGGCCGCGAAGATCGCCGCGATCGAGCGCGTGGACGACGCCGTTCCGGATCTGGCCTCGGCACTCGAGCCTGGCGTGATCGCCGTGACCGGCGATCACTCCACGCCGTCGCAGATGGCCGCGCACTCGTGGCACCCGGTGCCGGTCGTCGTGCACGGCGCCCACTGCGGGCGCGACGATACCGACCGCTTCGGCGAGCGCTGGTGCCGCACGGGCGGCCTCGGCCTCCACCCCTCGATGGAGCTGCTGCCGATCCTGATGTCGAACGCGGGCCGCCTCGCGAAATACGGAGCCTGACGATGTGCTTCGACACCGAGGCCCTCCCCCCGGATCCGGCCCGGACCGGCATGCTGGCGAGGTCGGAGCGCACGGTCCTCGTCGCCGACGACGGGAACCGCTTCGCGGCCATGGTCGCGCGCTCACAGGACCCCGCTTCGGCGGGCGTCGTGATCATCCCTGACGTCCGGGGGCTCCATCCCTACTACGAGCGCCTCGCCGAGCACACGGCGGACGCCGGGATCCACGCCATCGCCATCGATCCGTACGGACGGACGGCGGGGGCCGAGCATCGAGACGATGGCTTCGAATACGCCCCCCATCGAGATGCCGCCCACGGTGACGGGCTCCGGGCGGACGTGCGCGCGGCGGCCGATGCCATTCGGGGTCTTGGCGCCACCCACGTCGTCTCGATGGGGTTCTGCTTCGGCGGCCGAGCTTCGCTGATGCAGGCCTCACAGGAGAGCGTCGACGGGGCCATCGCGTTCTACGGCTCGATGGCTGGGCGAGGGGACGAACCATCGCCGATCGACGAAGCGCGCGGGGGGCTCGTTCGGGTGCCCGTGCTCGGCCTCTATGGCGGCGCGGACGAAGGCATCTCGCAGCGCGACGTGGAGTCCTACGACCAGGCCCTGGAGGCCGCCGGGATCGAACACCGGATCGTCTTGTACCCGGGAGCGCCGCACTCCTTCTTCGATCGATCGATGACCGAACACGCCGAGGCGTGCCGCTACGCCTGGGCCCGCGTCCTCGGGTTCGTCGACAGCCTCGCGCGTTGAATCCTGTCGGGGCGGGTCGCGTTGCGCCACAAGGTGCGCTACAGGTCACTGACTTGCGCCTGCTTTCGTACCCCGGGTAGCCTCAGGCAGTCGTCCGCGCGACCGAGAGGGGTGCCGACTCGTGGAGATCGACCAGGTCATCAACGAACGGATCAGCAGACGGAGCCTCCTGAAGCGCGGGGGGATCCTCGCCGGGGCCGCGATCGGCATGCCGGCGATCCTCGCCGCGTGCGCGCCGGACGCACCAGCCCCTCCCTCGGGGGGCACCGAGCCCACGCCCATCGACACCTCGAACATCGAGGGCTCGACGATCAAGGTGGGCACCTACGGCGGATTCTTCGAAGAGAACTTCCGGGAGATGTACCCGGCCTTCACCGAAGAGTTCGGCGTCGAGGTCGAATCGGTCTCGCAACCGACCTCGGAGGTGTGGGTCACGCAGCTCCAACAGGCGATCGCCGCCGGGGGCACGCCGCCCGCCGACGTGTCGATGCTGTCGGGGGTCGGGCTCCAGCGCGCGATCAACGGGGAGATCCTCGCCACGTACAAGGCCTCGGACATCCCGACGTCGGAGAACCTCGCCGAGGGCTACGTCAGAACCGACGGCGACGGCAACGTCACCGGCGTCGGAGGGCTCTCCTGGTACATCACGCTCGTGTCGAACACCGATCGGGTGAAGGAGAGTCCCGACACGTGGACGGCCTTCTGGGACCCGCAGTGGGAGAACGAGCTCGCGCTGCTGCGGAACGCCGCCAACTCCTTCCTGCTCGAGATCGCGGCGGCGAGCTTCTTCGACGGCTACGACATCCTAGAGACGCAGGACGGGGTCCTCGAGGTGATGCGCAAGCTCCAGGAGGTCAAGCCGAACGTGAAGCTCTGGTTCCGGGACGAGGCGCAGGGTCAACCTGCCTACAACGAGGGCGAGGTCTCGCTCGGGCAGTTCTACCACGACATCACGCTGTTCGCGGCCTCGGAAGCCGGCGGCGGCGCGCCGTTGCGGAGCGTGTTCCCGACCGAGGGGGCGATCCTCGACTCAGGCTTCTGGTCGATCTCGAAGACGACCGAGGAGATCGGCGCCTGCGTCACCTTCATCGACTACATGTGCCGACCCGAGGTTCAGCAAGAGCTCGCCCTGACACTCGGCACGATCCCGTCGACGAAGCGAGAGACGCTCGACATGAGCGACGAGGAATACGAGGTCGTTGCGGGGCCGGGTCCAGAGGTGGCTCTGCGTCCCAAGTACGAGATGTACGACAAGTGGGAGGATTGGATCGACCAGAACTGGACCGAGCTGATCCTCTCGTAACGCGCGACGGCAGGTGACCCCATGATCCGGGGCTCCGTGAACGAGCGAGGCGGCCTCAGGCTCGAAGGGCTGGTCAAGCGGTTCGACGAGGTCACCGCCGTGGACGGTGTCGACCTCGAGCTGCCGCCCGGCAAGTTGATCTCGTTCCTCGGGCCCTCCGGGTGCGGCAAGACCACCATGTTGCGGATGATCGCGGGGCTGGAGCGTCCGACCGAGGGCCGCATCTTCGTCGACGATGAGGACATCACCGAGCGACCCGCATACGCACGTGACATCGGGATGGTGTTCCAGAGCCTGGCGCTGTTCCCTCACCTGAACGTCGCAGGCAACATCGGCTACGGCCTGCGGATCCGAGGAGCGGCGAAGGATCGCATCTCCTCGCGCGTGAACGAGCTCCTGGATCTCGTCTCCCTAGAGGGCATGGCCGACCGGCGTATCCAGCAGCTCTCTGGGGGGCAGCGTCAGCGCGTGGCGACCGCCCGCGCGCTGGCATTGGAGCCGCGATTGTTCCTCCTCGACGAGCCGTTGTCCGCGCTGGATGCGAACCTCCGCGAACAGCTCCAGGTGGAGCTCCGGCTGCTCCAGCAGCAGCTCGGGATCACGACGATCATGGTGACGCACGATCAGCGAGAGGCGATGACGATGTCGGACCTCGTCGTCGTGATGAACGCCGGACGCATCGAGCAGGTCGGCCCGCCGCTGGAGGTGTACCGGCGACCCGGCTCTCCCTTCGTCGCCGGCTTCATCGGCCGCACGAACCTGCTGAGAGG
>JALZDC010000420.1 GCA_030862755.1 Actinomycetota bacterium | reverse complement strand
ATGGTCGCCCGTCCCCGCGTGAGCCGCGCGTCGGACGAGTGCCCGTAGAATCCGCCCCCGTGAAGACGGAGACGACGCTCTACGACGCGGTGGGCGGCATGCCGTTCTTCGAGGGCCTGGTCTCCCGCTTCTACGGAGGCGTCGCTCGCGACCACGTGTTGCGGCCCCTCTACCCGGAGGACCTGGAGCCCTCGACGCGGCACCTGACCCTGTTCCTCGCGCAGTACTGGGGCGGACCGACGACCTACGACGCCGAGCGAGGGCACCCGCGGCTCCGGATGCGGCACGCGCCGTTCCCCGTCGGTCCGGGCGAGCGGGATCGGTGGTTGTTCCACATGCGTGCGGCGGTCGATGCGATGGGGCCGTCCGAGCCGGCTCGTCGAGCCCTGCTCGAGTACTTCGAGACGGCGGCCGAGGCGATGCGGAACCGCGACTGAGCGCTAGGCCAGGAGATAGCGGCGCGACAGCGGCACCTCGGCGACCGGATCGCATCGCAGCACCCGCCCGTCCAGGGTCACGGTCCCGTCCTCGGCTGAGACCTCGATCGCCGGCGCCGCACGGTTGCGAGCGAGGTCCTCGCGCCGGATCGAGCGCGTGCCCCGCACCGGGACCAGCCGCCGGCGGGTGCCGAGCTCAGCGGCGATGCCGGCGTCGAGCGACGCGGCGGAGACGAACGTGGTGGAGACGGCCGCCGGAACCGTGCCCGTCGCCCCCCAATCGGGGCCGTACCTGGTGGGCTGCGCGCCGTGGACACTGGCGTTGCCTTCGCCGATCGCGCCCCACGCGACCACGCCTCCCTTGAAGACCATCGCCGGCTTCACCCCGAAGGAGGATGCTTCCCACAAGACGAGGTCCGCGAGTCGCCCCGGGGCGAGCGAGCCGACCTCGTCCGAGATGCCGTGGACACGCGCCGGCTCCTCGGTCACCTTCGCCAGGTAGCGAAGGACCCGCTCGTTGTCGTCACCGGTCTCCGTTCCATGCGCCGCCTTCATCGCGTGCGCGAGCTGGAACGTTCGCCGGACGGTCTCTCCGATCCGGCCCATCCCCTGCGAGTCCGAGTTCACGATCGAGATCGCCCCGAGGTCGTGCAGCGGTCCCTCGGCTTCCATCGTCGCGGGATGGATCAGCTCGCGGGCCGCCACCACGTCGTCCGGCAGGGCCGGGTTGCCCTCATGGACGATCAGCTTCATGTCGGGTTGCTCTGCCGCGGTCGAGGGGCCGTAGGGGACCGTCGGTGTGGTGGAGGAACAGAAGACGTTCGGCTCACGGACGATCCCGATCAGGTCGGGGATGTGGCCGCCGCCAGACCCCTCCACGTGGTACGCGTGGATCGCCCGGCCCGCGATCGCGTCCACGGTGTCGGGCAGCTCGCACGACTCGTTCAGGCCGTCGGTGTGCAGGCAGACCTGGATGTCGTGCGCGTCGGCCACACGGAGCACCTCGTCGATCACCTCGGGGTAGGCGCCCCAGTCCTCGTGGATCTTCAAACCGACGGCGCCGGCCTCGACCGCGGCGTCGAGCTGCCCGGGCACGCCGGTTCGGGCCGACGGCTGCAGCCCGACGTTCACGGCCAGGTGCTCGAACGCTTCGAGCGTGCGGAGCATCCGCCACGGCGGCTCTTCGAACCCCGCGGTGATCAGGGTGGTCACGCCGGCGGTCATGGCGACGGGCACCAGGCGTGGTGAGAGCAAGTGCACGTGGGAGTCGACGGCGCCCGGCGTGGCGATCAACCCGTGACAGGGGACCGGCCACGTGTTCGGACCGATCGTGAGGTCTACGCCATCGGTGATGTCGGGGTTCCCGGCGCGGCCGATCCCCGCGATCCGTCCGTCCTTGATCCCGATGTCGGCCTTCACCACCCCGAGCAACGGGTCCAGCACGACCGCGCTCGCGACGATCGTGTCGAGCTCGCTCTCGGTGGTCGCGCGGTCGTGCTGGGCCATCCCGGAGCGCCAGTTCTTCGCGTAGCCCCACAACGCCTGGTCAGCGGGATCGGTGAGGTCGCGATCGATCCGGATCCACAGGTCCGTGTCGCCCAGCCGGATCCGGTCGCCGGCCGTCGGGCCGTGGCGCGTCGCGTGCTCGGCGCGCGAGTACCGCTCGGGCACCCGGCTAGGCCCCCGCCCCTCCGTACCGGACGAGGTCCACCTCGTGGGTCTCGCCGGGCGCCCATCGCAGGGAGTCGCCGGAGGGCAGGTCGAGCCGGAACCCGTCGGCGAGGGTCCGATCGAACTCGAGGTGCTCGTTCGAGCGCCAGAATGGGAAGTGCGACGACACCCGGATCGGGTGCTCTCCGCGGTTCGTCACGCGCAGGCGGATCCGGTCGCGGCCCGGGGCGAGCTCGATGTCGCCCTCGCCGAAGCGGATCGCACCGGGGTCCTCCTCGCCCGCCGCGCCGAACGGTTCCCGTAGCACGAAGAGCCGCGTGCCCTGGTCGAGAAGGACCTCCACACGTATCTCCGGCACGATGCCGGCGACGCCGGCCATCACCTGATCGGGGCGCACGGCGGCCCGGCCGGCCGCGACGACCT
>JALZDC010000417.1 GCA_030862755.1 Actinomycetota bacterium | reverse complement strand
AGATCGAGATAGGCGGCGAACGCTCCCCGCTGCGCGTAGCAGAGGTCGCGGTAGAGCCCGCGCGGATCCCCTTCCAACCGTGAGCGGAGGCGCATCGTGTGATTGACCTGATAGGTCTCCCCCGCCGAGATCAGCTCCCGGATGCGCTCGACGGAGCTCTCGTATCGATCGCGCGGGGTCGTCGGCACCCACGTGCCCTCGCGAGCGGCCCGCATGCCCTCATCGCGGGGAAGCGGCAGCATCGTCTCCTCGGCACGCTCGAACATAGCGAACCACGCCAAAGGAAGCGCCGCGAACGGGTCCCAGGCCTCGCGGGCACGGACGACGAGGTCCGGGTCGAGGTCGGGCGCGGCCTCGTAGGTCACGAAACCCGCGACCCACAGGCCGCGTCCGGCCGCCGCCTCTGCCGCCTCGATGGTTGCTACGACCTCACCGGCGTGCGTCGCCTCCAGCACGCCGACCGGTTCCACGAGCCGGAACGACGGCGAGGCCCCGGTGAGGTCGTCGAATCGGGCGTCGAGCATCGATCGTGACGATACGGTCTCGGCGGGCAGTGTCTCTCCGGCCCCCAGACCGAAGCCGCCCCGCTGATAGCCTCGTCGCATGCCCTCCGTGCTGGTCGCGATGTCCGGCGGCGTCGACTCTTCGGTCGCCGCCTGCCTGCTCCACGAGCAGGGCTACGACGTGCTGGGCTCGCACATGCGCCTCGTCCACCTGGACGGCGTCGATCACGGCTGCTGCGGTCCGAGCGCCCGGAGCGACGCGGCCGAGACCGCCAGGATCGCGGGATTCCCGTTCGAGATGTGCGACCTGACGGATCAGTTCGAGCGGACGGTCCTCGCGGATTTCGGCTCCGAGCATGAGGCGGGCCGCACGCCGAACCCATGCGCGCGCTGCAACGGCGAGATCAAGTTTGGTGCGTTCCTGCGCCGAGCCGACGAGCTCGGGATCGACATGGTCGCGAGCGGGCACTACGTCCGTCGGGCGGGGGAGGCCTCAGGCTGGCGGCTGCTCCGGGGGGTGGACCGTTCGAAGGACCAGTCGTACATGCTCCACATGCTCGGACAGCGGGCGCTGGCTCGATCGATGTTCCCGGTAGGCGAGATCCCGAAGACGAAGACGCGCGCCCTCGCGGAGCGGTTCGGGCTGCCGGTGGCGACCAAGCCCGACTCGCAGGAACTCTGCTTCGCGCCGTCCGGTGACGCGGGCGCGTACGCGCGCGCGAGCCTGCCGCACCTCGTGCGCGACGGCGAGGTCGTCGATCCCGCGGGCGCCATCGTCGGTCGGCACGAGGGGGCGTTCCACTTCACGATCGGGCAGCGACGAGGGACCGGCGTGGCGACGGGCGAGCGCCGGTACGTGGTCGAGGTCGATGCGACGGCGAACCGGGTGGTCGTCGGACCGGGAGAGCTCCTCGACCGCCGTGGACTGGTCGCGGACCGTTTCTCGTGGGTCGCCGGCGAGCCGCCGGGTGGCGGTACGTTCGAGGCGGAGGTTCGGATCCGCCACCGAGGCGACGACGTGCCCTGCGCAGTTGAGCCGCTTGACGACCGGGTGCGGATCGAGTTCCGTTCGCCTCAGCGTGCGGTGGCGCCGGGCCAGAGCGCCGTCCTCTACGTCGGCGACGAGGTGCTCGGTGGAGGCCGGATCGTCGAGGCGATCCGCTGACGGAGGACGCTCGTGGATGAGCACCCGAACGGCAGGCTCTTGCGAGGTCTCCTCGAGGCGTTTAGCGCTGGTGACGTTCAGGCGATGGAAGCTTCCTTCCACGACGACGTGACGTGGCATGCCCCGGGAACGAACCGGTTCAGCGGGCAGTTCCGCGGGCGGGCGGCGGCGATGCAACGGCTGGTCCAGATGCGGGGGCCGGTATCTCGACTAGCTTCGACATCCACGACGTGGTCGCGAACGATGAGCACGCTGTCGCGCTCGTGCATCTGCATCTCGAAGTGGCCGACGGGCGTCGCTACGACCAGCCGCAGGTTCAGGTCGCGCACGTTCAGCAGGGCCGGATCGTCGAGTTCTGGACGATGAACCAGGACCAGGCCGTGCTCGACCTGCTGGTCGGAGGCTGACGGCCCGGGCGGTCCGACCCCTCGACTATCATCGGCCCACCCGCCCGTCGAAAGAGACCGTTGAGGCTCCTCCGCCGCAAGACCAAGAGCTTCGAGATCCAGGTGCAGGACCTCGTCCTGCGGATCACGGCCGACGACGATTTCGCCGAGGAGTCGAGGGCTGCCGCGCTCTCGTTCTGGGAGCAGCTCCAGTCTTACGCGCTGCAGCACCCCGAGTTCCGCACGAGCAAGCGGCCTCTCGCCACGCCGGCGGCCGATGCCCCTGCGATCGTCCAGGAGATGGT
>JALZDC010000414.1 GCA_030862755.1 Actinomycetota bacterium | reverse complement strand
CCCGATCTCGCCGAGGCGCCCGGCCGCGATCCCCGGCGCGGCCAGGAGGACGGCGTCCAGCCCCCGCGCCGCCGCCGCATCCTCGAGTGCGGTGGATTCATCGACGGGAAGGTCGGGAACGATCACGCCGGTCACGCCGGCTTCGGCCGCGGCGTCGAGGAACGAGTCGATGCCGTGCCGGTAGACCGGGTTCGCGTACGTCATCACCGCGACCGGCACCTCGAGGGCGGCCCGCCGGATCATCGCGAGCACGTCCCTGGGCCGCGTTCCTGCGCGGAGGGCCTCGGCGGATGCCTCCTGGATGACCCCGCCGTCCATCACGGGATCCGAGAACGGGATGCCGATCTCGATCGCATCCGCTCCGGCGGCCGCGAGTCGCCGGAGCATCCCCTGGTCGACCCCCGGATATCCCCCGGTGACGTACGGGACGAAGACCCGCCCACCCGCGTCGCGTCGGGCGCGCAGGGCCTCTTCGAGCCGTCCCATCTACCCGATCCCGAGGCTGGCGCGCACCGTGTCGAGGTCCTTGTCGCCGCGCCCGGAGAGACAGACGAGGACGGACGAATCCTCGGGTAACGGCCGCCGCAGGAGCCATCCGATCACGTGCGCGGGCTCGAGCGCGGGGATGATCCCCTCGGTGCGGGCGAGCGCCTGGAAGCCGTCGAGCGCGTCGTCGTCGGAAGCGCTCACGTACTCGGCGAGCCCGGCGTCGCGGAGGTAGGCGTGTTCCGGTCCCACCCCCGGGTAGTCGAGGCCGGCGGAGATCGAATGCGTCGGCGCGACCTGCCCGTCGTCGTCTTGCAGCAGGTAGCTCAGCGCGCCGTGGAGGATGCCGGGCTCGCCCTGGGTGAGGGAGGAGCAATGCTCTCCCAGGTTGCCGCCGCGGCCTCCGGCCTCCACTCCGATCAGGCGCACGTCGGGCGCGCCCACGAACGCCGTGAACATCCCGATCGCGTTGCTACCACCGCCGACGCAGGCCGCCACGACGTCGGGATCGTCGCCCCCGTTCGCGTCGACGAACTGGGAACGCGCCTCATCGCCGATCACCCGCTGGAGGTCGCGAACCAGGACCGGGAACGGGTGCGGGCCCACCACCGATCCGATGATGTAGTGCGTCGTGCGGACCGAGGCGGCCCAGTCCCGGAGCGCCTCGTTCACGGCTTCCTTCAGGGTCCTCGAGCCCGCCGTGACCGGCACGACCTCGGCGCCGAGCAGCTTCATCCGGGAGACGTTCGGCGCCTGCCGTCTCGTGTCCTCCTCCCCCATGTACACGATGCACGGCAGCCCGAGGAGCGCGCACGCCGTCGCGGTCGCGACACCGTGCATGCCCGCGCCGGTCTCGGCGATGATCCGGTCCTTGCCGAGGCGCTTGGCGAGCAACGCCTGGCCGAGGGCGTTGTTGATCTTGTGGGCGCCCGTGTGCGCCAGGTCCTCTCTCTTCAGCCAGATCCGGTATCCGAGCTCCGCGGACAGGCGCTCGGCATGGGTCAACGGGGTGGGGCGGCCGACGAAATGCTCCGACAGGGACGACAGCTCCGCCCGGAAAACGGGATCGGCTCGCAGCCTCGACCATGCGTCGGCGAGCTCGTCCAGGGCGGGGATGAGCACCTCCGGGACGTAGCGGCCTCCGTAGGTGCCGAACCGGCCGCGGGCGTCGGGCAGGTTGGTCGCGATCGTCACGTCCGGAGCTCCCTCCAGAGGAGCTTCCTCACCGCACGGGCGGGGTCGGCCGCGCGCATCAGCGCCTCACCCACCAGGATGGCAGACGCCCCGGCCTCGAGCGCCGCGTCGACGTGCGCCCGGGTCGACAGACCGCTCTCGAGCACCGCGATCCGGTCGGACGGCACCCGACCGATCTGCGCGAGCGCGCCCTCGACGTCGACCTCCAGCGTCTCGAGGTCCCTCGCGTTCACCCCGATGATCCTCGCGTCCGTCTCGAGCGCGCGGCGGAGGTCCTCGTTCGAATGCGTCTCGACGAGCGCCGCGAGCCCGAGGTCATGGGCGACCGACAGGAGCATCCGCAGCTCGCCGTCGGTGAGGGCACTCACGATCAGGAGGACCGCATCCGCGCCCGACGCCCTCGCCTCGATCAGCTGCGAGGGATGGAGTGAGAAGTCCTTCCTCACCACGGGGAGCGATACGGAGGAACGGACGGCCTGCAGATCTGCCAGCGACCCGTGGAAGTGCCGCGGCTCCGTCAGGACCGAGATGGCTGCGGCGCCGCCGGCCTCGTACCCTCGCGCGAGCACGCTCGGGTTCACGTCGTCGGCGATCACCCCCACCGACGGAGAGGCGCGCTTCACCTCGGCGATCAGGGCGGGCGGTTCGGCCGCGCGGAGACGGCGCTCGAGATCCCTGGCCGGCGGCATCGCGGACGCACGTGCCATCAAGGCGGCGTCGTCGAGCGGGTGCTCCTGCAGGTCCCGGCGAACCCGGTCGAGCAGGTCGGTGAGGAACCCCATGGGGCGGCGAGTCTAGACGGCGGTCGAACCCCGGCTCATTGGAGCTCGGCGATGGCGGCGGAGAGGTCGAGCGAGCCCTCGAGCGCGGCACGACCGACGATCGCGCCGGCCGCGCCGGCCTCCCGGAGATCACGCATGTCCTTGATCGATACGATGCCGCCCGCCGCGAGCACCGGACGGCCGGCGCGCGACACGCGCCGCACCAGCTCGAGGTCCGGCCCGGTCCGCTCACCGACCCGGCCGATCGAGGTGACGAGCAGGAGGGCGGCGCCGGCGGCGACGACCCACCCCAGGGTCTCCATCAACGGCAGGTCCACAGGGTCGAGGCCGCGCGAACGGATCCGCCCGCCGTCCACCTCGATGCCGACCGCGAGCGCCGGCCCGTATGCCGCGAGCAGGGCCGTGGTCCCCGCCTCGTCCGCGAGCGCGGCCGACCCGAGGACCACTCGGGTTGCCCCTGCATCGAGGAAGGCGCCTACGTCCTCGGCGGTTCGCACGCCGCCCGCTGCCTGCACGTCCACGTGCAGCTCGGCGATCGTGCCCAGGGCCTCGAGGTTCCGTGCTTCCCCTCGGAAGGCGAGATCCATGTCGACGACATGGAGACGGCGAGCACCCGCGACGACCGCCGCCTCGGCCGCGGCGAGGGGGTCCCCCCCGAACGCCTCGGTGGCCCGGGGACCCGCGCGCGTGAACCTGGCCAGGGCGCCGTTGCTTACGTCGATCGCCGGGATGACTTCGAACACGCCGGGCACGATAGATGCCGAGGAGGAACCGATGCCGGCCCCGTCCGTTCGCCGGTGTCAGCCGACCCGTTCCACGCGGGCGGCGCCGGTCCCGAGGAGACCGGTCAGCTCGCCCATCAGCGCGGCCGAGGATTCGACCCGGAACTCGCCCATGTCGAGCGGCCGTACACCCTGGGCCGAATGGAACCGGACCTTCACCGGCGCGGCTCCTGGACGTGACCGTAGGAGCTCGGCCATCTTCGCCAGCACCGCGTCGGTGCAGGCCGCCGCCGTGAGGTCGATCACGACGGACTCCGCTCCGGCCTGCGGTGAACCCCCCACGAGGACCTGCTCGCGCACGTCGTTCGCCCGGATCTGCAGCTCGCGTCCGCGCCGGTCGATGCGCCCGACCACGAGCACGATCCGGTCGGGCGAGATCAGGCCGGGGGCGGCCTCGTACACCGAGGGGAACGCGACCACGTCCACCCCCGCCGCGAGGCCCTCCAGGCGGAACTGCGCGTATGGCTCGCCGCGCTTCGTGTACTTCCTCGCGACCCCACCGATGATGCCGCCGACGGTGACCAGCTCGCCGTCGTCGGCACCGCCGAGGTCGCCGATCTCGTGCGTGCTCTGCGAACGGAGCGCGTCCGCCACCTCGAGCAGGGGATGGTCCGACACGAACTGCCCGAGCATCTCCTTCTCGTACCGGAGGAGCTCCGGCTTGTCGAATTCCTCACCCGTCAGGACCGATTCGTCGATCTGGCCGACGTCGGAGTTCCCGCCGAACAGCGAGAACTGCCCGGCCGCCTCCGCCTTCCGCTCGGCGACGATCGGACCGGAGACCTTGTCCTGCCCGATCAACAGCGCCCGCCGGCGGTACCCCAGCGAGTCGAACGCCCCGGCGAGTATCAGGGACTCCAGCACCCGTTTCGTGAGAACCGACGGGTCGACCTTCCGGCAGAAGTCGGAGAAGGACTCGAAGGGGCCCCTCGCCGTCCGAGCCTCGACGATCTGCATGACCGCGCCCTCGCCGACGTTGCGCACGGCGGAGAGT
>JALZDC010000403.1 GCA_030862755.1 Actinomycetota bacterium | reverse complement strand
GCCGACGCGGGTAGCATCACCTGCCCATGGGCCGTCTCTTCGGGACCGACGGCGTCCGGGGTGTCGCCGGCTCCGAGCTCACCGCAGAGCTCGCTCGCGGGCTGGGCCGGGCAGCCGTGACAGTGCTCGCTGTCGCTGCCGGGCACCGTCCTGTGCTGCTCGTGGGGCGCGATCCACGCGAGTCGGGCGCCTGGCTCGAGGACGCGCTGGTCAGCGGTATCCAGCAAGCCGGAGGCGATGTGCTCCTCGCGGGCGTCGAGCCCACGCCGGCGGTTGCGTTCCTGACCATCGATGCCGGCGCCGACGCGGGCGTCGTCATCTCCGCTTCGCACAACCCACCCGAGTACAACGGCATCAAGTTCTTCGGCCCGAACGGGATGAAGCTGCCGGATGCCGACGAGGACCGGATCGAAGCGGCTCTCGGGGACCCCGTCGCGTCGATGGCGGAGGGGGGTTCGATTCGGGAGCTCGAGGGCGGCCGGGAGCGGTACCTGGCGCATCTCGAGGCGGCGGCCGGCGCCCGGCTCGATGGGATGACGATCGTCGTCGACTGCGCCAACGGGGCCGCCTCGGCCCTTGCCCCGGTTCTCTACGAGCGGCTCGGCGCCACCGTCAACGCGATCCATGCCTCACCGGACGGGCGCAACATCAACGTCGGCTGCGGGGCCCTGCATCCGGAGGTCGCCGGCGCCGTGGTCGTGGAGCTCGGCGCCGACGCCGGCGTCTCTCACGACGGCGACGCCGACCGGGCCCTGTTCGTCGACCATCGTGGCCGGGTCATCGACGGCGACCAGGTGTTGGCCGCGTGCGCGATCGCGATGAAGGAGGCGGGCTCCATGTCCCACGTCGTCACGACCGTCATGGCGAACATCGGGTTCCATCGGGCGATGAGGGATGCCGGCATCAGGGTCTCAGCGACGAAGGTGGGCGACCGCTACGTCCTCGAGGAGATGCTCGAGGAGGATGCGAAGCTGGGTGGCGAGCAGTCAGGCCATCTGATCTTCCGGGATCACGCGACGACGGGAGACGGATTGCTGACTGCCGTCCGCTTCCTCTCGCTCGCGGCAGGCAGCGGCAGGACCGTGGCCGATCTCGCGGGCGTCATGCAGCGCTATCCGCAGGTGATCGAGAACGTCCTCGTGAGGAGCCCGGCGGACCTGGAGGGCTCCGCTCCGGTCTGGACAGCGGTTCGGTCGGCGGAGTACGAGCTCGCGGACTCGGGCCGCGTGCTGGTGCGCGCCTCAGGCACGGAGCCGCTCGTCAGGGTCATGGTTGAGGCGGAGACCGAGGACGTGGCTCGCCGCCACGCGGAGTCCATCGCCGGTCAGGTGCGCGAGCACCTGGGCGGCTGAGGTTCACTGCCCCCGAGACCCTCCGGCGCGCTGCTACGCTCGTTGCTTCTATGTGCGGCATCGTCGGCTACGTGGGCCCCTACGAGGCCCTCCCGATCGTCATCGAAGGACTCCGGCGGCTGGAGTACCGGGGGTACGACTCGGCGGGCGTCGCCGTGCTCGATGGCGCCCTGACCGTGGTCAAGCGGGCGGGCAAGCTCGCCGAGCTGCAGCAGACCCTGGACGGCGACGGGCATCCTGCCGGCAAGGTGGCGATGGGTCACACTCGCTGGGCCACGCACGGTGCGCCCACGGACCGCAACGCCCATCCCCACCTCGATTGCACCGCGACCGTCGCCGTGATCCACAACGGGATCATCGAGAACTTCCAGCGGCTCCGAACCCGGCTGGAGAAGGACGATCACTCGCTCGTCTCCGAGACCGACACCGAGCTGGTCGCCCACCTGATCGAGGAACGGCTCCGGGAGGGGAAGTCCCTGCTGGAGGCCGTTCGGAGCACCGTGAAGGAGTTGGAGGGCGCCTACTCGCTCGTCGTGCTGTCGACGGAGGAGCCCGGCATGCTCGTCGGGGTGAAGGTCGCCTCACCGCTCGTCGTGGGCGTCGGCGACGGCGAGACGATCCTCGCCTCCGACATCCCCGCCGTGCTCGGGCGAACATCCACCGTGATCCCGGTGGACGAGGGCCGGATCGTCGAGGTTCGGGCGGACGGCGCGACGTTCACGGACTTCGAAGGCAAGCCCGCGCACCATGAGTCGATCACCGTGGATTGGGACGTCGCGCAGGCAGAGAAGGGCGGCTTCGACACGTTCATGCTGAAGGAGATCCACGAGCAGCCGGGCGCGATACGAGACACGCTGGTCGGGCGTGTGGACGAGCACGGACAGCTCGTGCTGGACGACCTCCGGATCCCCGACGACGTCCTCCGAGAGGTGGACAAGGTCTTCGTCGTCGCCTGCGGCACCGCCTACCACTCCGGCCTGGTCGCGAGGTACGCGATCGAGCACTGGACGCGCCTGCCGGTCGAGATCGACATCGCGAGCGAGTTCCGGTATCGGGATCCCGTCCTCGGACCCGACACCCTCACGCTGGCCGTCTCGCAGTCGGGCGAGACGATCGACACGCTGGAGGCCGCCCGGCACGCGCGTCGCCAGGGGTCCAGCCTCCTGGCCGTGACGAACACGGTCGGCTCCTCGCTCGCCCGCGAGGCCGACGGTGTGATCTACATGCACGCCGGTCCGGAGATCGGGGTGGCAGCGACCAAGACGTTCGCGACGCAGATGGTGTCGCAGTACATCCTTTCGATGTACCTGGCGCAGGTCCGCGGCTCGATGTTCCCCGAGGAGATCGCCGAGGTGCTGACGCGGATGGATGAGCTGCCGGGGCAGGTTCAGCGCGCGATCGGGCTGGACTCGCAGGTCCAGGAGCTGGCTCAGCGGTTCCAGGGGGCCCGCGACTGGCTCTTCATCGGACGACACACCGGGTTCCCGGCTGCGCTCGAGGGAGCGCTGAAGCTGAAGGAGATCAGCTATCTGCGGGCCGAGGGCTTCCCCGGCGGCGAGCTGAAGCACGGCCCGATCGCGCTGATCGAGCCCGGGACCGTCGTGGTGGCCGTCGCCACCCGCAGCCGGCTGAAGGGAAAGGTCCTCTCGAACGTCGAGGAGGTCAAGGCGCGCGGAGCCACGATCATCCTCGTCGTCGACGAACGCGACGCCGGGCTCGCGGCGGTGCGCAAGCTGGCCGACCACGTGATCGGGGTACCCGGCGC
>JALZDC010000379.1 GCA_030862755.1 Actinomycetota bacterium | reverse complement strand
CGCGTACCTCGCCGCCGGCGAGGTACGCGGAGGCGTTGTGCAGTCCCCGGTCGGTCCGGTCCACGAACCCGGCGATCACCGGGCACGCGTCGACCGTCTTCGCGGCGAGCTCCTCCAGGGCCGCGAGGTTGTCGCGTACGAACTCGGGGCGTAGCACGAGATCCTCCGGCGGGTACCCGGTGATCGAGAGCTCCGGGAAGCACACCAGCTCGACGTGGTCTTCGGTCGCCCGAGCCGCCGCCGCAGCCATCTTCTCGACGTTGCCGGCGAGGTCGCCGACGGTGAGGTTCAGCTGGCCGAGCGCGATGCGAGGCACGACCTCAGCGTAGCGCGGCTAGCTCGTGCTCCAGCGGTGCGGTCCGGCGTCGGCTGCCTATTCAGGCCCGCCGATATCCAGGTTGTAGGCCTCCCAGACGAGATCCGCACCCTTCTGCCGATGACGGATCAGCTTCCCGATGAGCCGCTGAAGGTCGTCACGAGCATCGTCGAGGGGCCACGGGAGCCCTCCGATCTCGACCTGCTCGAGCCGGGCGAGCATCTCGCCGACGGCATGGGTGATCTCGGGATGCTCGTCGCGCAGTCGATCGATCGTGCCGGCGAGGCGCGGCGACATCGTCACGATCTCCTCGTAGAGGCCACCGGGCTTCTCGGTCGTGTCCACGTGCTGGGCCCACGCGTCGCGGACGCCGGTGATCTCCTTCGTGACCAGGGAGGTCCAGTCGGGGATCCGGCCCGCGGCCGGCGAGGAGATGGCGACCTCGAGTCCGACGAGCGCCTCGTGGAGAGTCCGGCGGCGCTTCGCCGCCTCTTGCAGCGCAGGCGTACGCGGATGCTCTGTCATGGAGCGATGCTAGCCCGGCACACCGACGCCGCGCAATCCGAGCTTCCGGCAGAGCCGTACTACCCCCCGACGCGGAGGAGAGGCATTGGGCGGAGGGAAGAGTCGGAAGGGCATCGCGGCACTGAGTCTGGCCGCTGGCCTGATCTGGGGAACATCCGGCCTCGCCGACGCGGTCACGGTCGGCGTGCGAGCGATCTCCAGCGGCGGGTCTTTCGTCTGGAGCCCGAAGGCAAGGTCGATCGCACGAGGGTCGACGATCCGGTGGCGAGCCGTGAACGGCAGCCACAACGTGAGGTCGAGGGGCGTGAACTGGACCTACTTCCGGAATCTGCCTCTCGGGACCTCGGTCGCACGGCCCTTCAACCGGAGGGGGACCTTCCGCTACTACTGCACGATCCACGGCCGCATCGCGAACGGCGTCTGCACCGGGATGTGCGGCCGGATCGTCGTCGGCTGACGCCACCTTCTTACAGGACCGGGAGGTAGCGCTCGAGCTCGTACGGCGTGACGTGGGACTTGTAGGCGTCCCATTCCTCTCGCTTGTTGCGCAGAAGGAACTCCAGGACGTGATCTCCGAGCGCCTCGCGGAGCACGTCGGAGCCCTCGGCCAGGTGGATCGCCTCGATCAGGTCCTCAGGGAGCGAACGGATCCCGGCGACCTCACGTTCGTGCTCCGTCATCTCGTAGATGTTGTTCGAGGCCTCCGGCGCCAGCTCGTACTCGCCGTCGAGTCCGGCCAGGCCGGCCGCGAGCATGGCCGAGAACGCGAGGTACGGGTTGCACGCGGGGTCCGGTGAGCGGTACTCGATCCGCGTCGCGCCTTCCTTGCCAGGCTTGTACATCGGGACCCGGACGAGTGCGCTGCGGTTACGGCGGGCCCAGCACACGTAGACGGGCGCCTCGAACCCGGGCACGAGCCGCTTGTACGAGTTCACCCACTGGTTCGTGAGGAGCGTGATCTCCGGGGCGTGCCGAAGGAGTCCCGCGATGTAGGACTTCGCCGTCTTCGAGAGGTGGTACTCGTCGGTGGCGTCGAAGAACGCGTTGCGGTCGCCTTCGAACAGCGACTGGTGCGTGTGCATGCCCGAGCCGTTCACGCCCGCGACCGGCTTCGGCATGAAGGTCGCGTAGATCCCGAACTCGTGGGCCACCTCCTTCACCACGAGACGGTACGTCATCACCTGGTCGGCCATCGTCAGCGCGTCGGTGTAGCGGAGGTCGATCTCGTGCTGCGACGGCGCGACCTCATGGTGGACGTACTCCACCGGGATCCCCATCGACTCGAGGTACTGCACGGTCCGCTTGCGGTAGTCGGTGGCGACGTCGAGCGGCGTCTCGTCGAAGTATCCGCCCTGGTCCAGGAAGGCTGGATCCTCGAGCGACTTGAAGTAGAAGTACTCGAGCTCCGGGCCGACGTAGAAGGTGAAGCCCTTGTCCGCCGCGCGCGCGAGCTGGCGCTTGAGGACGCCGCGCGGGTCGCCGGCGAACGGCATGCCGTCCGGCTCGATGATGTCGCAGAACATCCGCGCGACCGCGTGCTCCGTCTTCCAGGGGATCAGCTGGAAGGTGGACGGATCGGGGAAGGCGACCATGTCGGATTCCTGGATGCGGGCGAAGCCGTCGATCGAGGAGCCGTCGAAGCCCATCCCCTCGGTGAGGGCGCCCTCGAGCTCCTGCGAGGTGATCGTGAACGCCTTCAGGAACCCCAGGACGTCGGTGAACCAGAGACGGACGAATCGGATCCCTCGCTCTTCGACCGTGCGCAGGACGTATTCGGCTTCCGCGGAGAGTGCCACGTGATCGAGGGTAGGGGCTCGTTGAAGGTGGCCTGTTACGCCGGAGTTAATCTTCGCCTCACGAAGCGAGGGAGGTGCTCGTGAGCATCAGGCGGGTGGTGCCTGACATCAGCTGTGACCGACTCGAGGAGAGCCGCGGATTCTTCGTGAACGTGCTCGGCTTCGAGGTTGCGATGGACATGGGGTGGATCGTGGCCCTCGTATCACCGGAGACCCCGACGGCGCAGATCAGCCTCTTCCCATGTCACGACGGCTCGGACACGGCTCCGAACATCACCGTCGAGGTCGACGACGTCGATGCTGTCCACGAGACGGCTGTCCAGCTGGGCTTGGATGTCGTCTACCCGCTGACCGATGAGGCGTGGGGCGTCCGACGCTTCTTCGTCGCGGAACCGAGCGGAACGATCGTCAACGTGATGTCGCATCGAGACGGGTCGTGATGCAGCGGCGGAGGGTGGCGTCCGGCTCGCCCTACGAACCGGTGATCGGGTTCTCTCGAGCCGCCGTCGCCGGACATCACGTGGCGGTCGCGGCGACCGCGCCGATCATGCCCGACGGAGGGGAGCCCCCGGCCGATCCGTACGGACAGGCGAAGCGGTGCCTCGAGATCATCGTCAAGGCACTCGAAGATGCGGGCTCCTCGGCGCAGGACGTGATCCGAACGCGCTGCTACCTGGTCGCCGCGGAGGACTGGCAGGAGGTCGGTCGGGCCCATGGCGAGGTGTTCTCCGACGTGCGACCCGCCAACGCGATGATCGTGGTGACGGGCTTCGTGGATCCGCGGTGGCTCGTCGAGATCGAAGCCGACGCGGTGCTGGACGGGACCTAGCGCTGCGCCGTCAGGGAGCGTGGCTACGATGCCAAGGTGCTCACGCCCGAGATGCTCGGTCGGACGTTCGCGGACGCCCCCGATCCGGAGCTCGCGCGCGTGGCTTTCTCCCGGGTGGGCGAGAACGTCCACGCGCGAGAGCTCCTGGGTCACCCGGCGGTCCTGCCGATCGCCGCACGACTGCTCGGGTTCTCGACCGCGGCCAGCGATCTGCTCGTCCAGCATCCGGAGGAGATCGAAGCGCTCACGGAGG
>JALZDC010000328.1 GCA_030862755.1 Actinomycetota bacterium | reverse complement strand
TCTCCCACTACGACGAGATGCCCCAGCACCTCGCGCAGAAGGTGATCGACGAGTACCAGCAAGCCCGCGAGGAAGCCCACAAGAAGTAGCGCCTTCGGGAACGGAGGTTCGGGACCTCACGCCCACGTGAGCGAACGAGCGCCGCTTCGCGTCCAACGCTCCGATCGGGACTGAGCGTTATCCCTCGCCGGCCACTCGGTACAGGTTCCAGTTGTTTACGTTCGAGCAGTTGACGCGGGAGAAGAACACCTGGCGCCTCGCGCCGGAGTCGTCGAGGTCGCTGATGTTCGCGTCGGCTCCCGGTGGGAAGTCCACCAGAGTCGTTGGCGCCGTCGCGATCTCATGGCGACGGATCTTCACGTTCGCGCCGCATCCGATGCCACTCTGGACATACCAGACGGTCCCGTCCTGCCCGATCGCCGAGGTGTAGATCAAGCGGGCGCTCGACGGCACTTCGGTCTTCCTCGCCGTGGAGATCCGGTACCGCCACGCCCGGCAGTCCGAACTGCTGCATTCGGTCCAGCTGGCCCAGTCTCCGTTCACGATGCCGGGGAAAACGATTCCGTTCGGCGGCGCGACATCGACGGCTGTCGGCGTGCTCATCGTGAGGTTGTAGAGGATGATCCTCGTCATGAAGAACTGATTCGCTGGCCCACGGCCGAAGAGCAGGTGGTCCCCGTCCAGGCTCGGGTTCCACTCACTGGCAGCGGTGTTCACGCCGACAGGCGGGTTCGATCGGCCGCCCGAACCGACGTTCCAGATCTTGATGTCCGCGTCCCCGGCTCCCTTCTGAGCGAACACGAGCGCATCACCCAAGTGGGCGTTGGCGAGGTCGATGGTCGGCTCGAAGCCCTGGGTAGAAGGAGCGTTCACCTTGATCCGAACGGAGGCCGGCCGCCTCAGGTACACGTCGAACCTGTTTGGATGACCGACCCGACCCAGCGCGTACGCGAGATGACCGGATTCAGCGCTGGGGTCAATCTCATTGCGCGTTGTGCCCAGCACCTTCACTGGCGTAGCCGCCAGCGCGACGTTCGTGAGCATGAGCATGGAAACGAGCAGTCCGACGGCGAGGCTGCGGCGATGGATCTTCAGAACGGTGTTGCTCCTTCGATCGGCGGATGCGTGAGCATGCAACGCCCACCCACCCGGTGCAAGCCTTACGGCGCCGCTTCCGCCAGGAAAGGAAGGACGAATTCCTCGAAGCGCTCGGGCTGGCGCATGTTCACGACGTGGTCCGCTCCCTCGACGACCACTTTCCGTGAGCCGGGGATCTCGCGGACGAGGAACTCAGCCAGTCGCCGCATGTCCGGAGGATCGTGCTCCGCTTCGAGGATCAGTGTCGGGACATCGATCTCGGCCAGCCGGTGCGCCGCCGGCGGGTCGAGTCGCTCCTCCCCGCTCTCGTCCATCAGGATCTCGTGGATGTTGTCGAACGCGATCTGGCGGATCCTGGCGCCGCGCTCGTCCGACGTCCCGAGCGGAGCCCAGATCTCGAGCCGGAGGTCCTGCGCCCGCTCCAGATCGCCTTCCTCGATCGCTGCCTCGATCGGCCCGTCGCGCTGCGCCCACCATTCCTCTTCTTCTTCGGTGGCTTCGAAGCCACCGAGGCCGGACGCGACCGGGATCAGTGCCCAGATCTTCGCCGGACGCTCCAACGCGAAGTCGAGCTCGATCCCGCCGCCCATCGAGCACCCGACGAGCGCGGTCTGTGTCACCTCGGCGGCATCCAGGAGCTCGTCGAGATCGCGGATGTGCGAGTACATCGCTCCCGGCTCCGGCCGGCTGGACTCGCCGTACCCTCGGACGTCGTAGCGCAGGACCCGGTATCCGGCGTCGGCGAACCTCTCGAACTCCCGGTCCCAGGTCCGCATGTCCCAAAGCCCCGGATGGATCAAGGTCACCACGGGCCCTTCGCCGGTGATCTCGAAGTGGAGCCTGGCGCCGTCGGGAAGGTCGACGAAGCTCACTCGGCGAACCTCGGTGCGAGTCGCCTCGCGGTCTCGGCGACGAGTTCTGGCAGCACGATGGTCTGTCCCACGACCGGCATGAAGCTCGTGTCCGCGCTCCAGCGCGGAACGACGTGCCAATGGAGGTGGTCCGGCACGCCGGCGCCGGCGACGCGTCCGAGGTTCATACCGATGTTGAAGCCGTGCGGGGCGTACTCCGTCCGGAGCGCCTTCACGGAGCGCGTCATCAGTCGCTGGAGACCCAGGCTCTCCTCGTCATCGAGGTCCTCGAGATCGCCGACATGGCGGTTCGGGATCACCAGGATGTGCCCGGGGCTGTACGGATACCTGTTCAGGACCACGTAGCCGAGGTCGGAGCGAGTGAGCAGGCGCTCGGACTCCTCGCCGCGCTGGATCCGACAGAAGACGCACTCCGCGTCCTCGGGCTCGTCCTTGTTCGCCAGGATGTACTCCATGCGCCATGGGCTCCAGAGGCGCTCCATCTATCGCGCCCGTTCCTCGCCACGACGCTCGCCGACGGCCGTCCTTCGTCTAGAAGGCGCTCTGGTCGAGTGCACGCGTCCGCGCCTCCTCCGCGAGGGTCGACACGATCCGATCGAACGGCACGCCGGCGTGCTCCTCCCCGGACCGGTCACGAACGGTGAAGGTGCCGGCCTCGAGGTCGCGATCGCCGACGACCACCACGTACGGCGCCTTCATCAGCTGCGCCGACCGGATCTTCTTCCCCACCGTCTCCTTCGTCTCGTCGATCTGCACACGGAGGCCGGCCGCTCGCGCAACCGCGGCGAGCTCCTGGCAGTTCGGGGCGTGCCGGTCGGCCACCGGAACGAGTCTGAGCTGCTCCGGAGAGAGCCACAGGGGGAACGCGCCGCCGTAGTGCTCGATCAGGACGGCGCTGAACCGCTCGAGGGTTCCGAGGATCGCGCGGTGGATCATGACGGGCCGATGCCGCTGGTTGTCGTCACCGGTGTACTCCATGTCGAAACGCTCGGGGAGCGCGAAGTCGCACTGCACGGTGGTCAGCTGCCACAGGCGGCCGATCGCATCGCGGAAGTGGAAGTCCACCTTCGGTCCGTAGAAGGCGCCCTCCCCCTCGGCGACGCGATAGTCCAGCCCGCTCTTCTCCAGCGCCTGGGTCAGGGCCTCGGTCGCGCGCGCCGCCGTGGCCTCGTCCACGATCGACTGGACCACGGGGAGGGTCGAGAGCTCGACGATCGGATCGGTGAAGCCGAACGTCCGGTGGATCTCGAGGGTGAGCTCGAAGGCCGCGAGGATCTCGTCGATGAGCTGATCAGGCGTGCAGATGACATGCGAGTCGTCCTGGGTACCCCCGCGGATCCGCAGCAGCCCGTGGAGCGTGCCGACCTTCTCGTGGCGGTAGATCGTCCCGAGCTCCGACAGACGCATCGGCAGATCGCGGTAGCTGCGCACCTGCGACTTGTAGACGAGCACATGGAACGGGCAGTTCATCGGCTTGACGTAGTAGTCGCCGGTGTCGGCTTCCATCGGGGGGTACATGTTCTCTCGGTACTTCTCGAGGTGGCCGCTCGTCTCCCAGAGCACGGACCGAGCGATGTGCGGGGTCACGACCAGGTCGTAGCCGCGCTCAATGAGCAGATCACGGACCCAGTCCTCGAGTTCCTTGCGGAAGATCCCGCCGCGCGGATGCCACAGCCACAGGCCGGGCCCGAGCTCGTCCGGGCTGGAGAACAGATCCAGCTCGCGGCCCAGACGGCGGTGGTCGCGCTTCTCCGCCTCCTCGAGCCGATGCAGGTGCGCCTCGAGGTCCTCCCCGATCGCCCACGCGGTGCCGTAGATCCGGGTGAGCATCGGGTTGGTCTCGACGCCGCGCCAGTACGCCCCGGCGGTGGAGGTCAGCTTGAACGCGCCGAGGCGTCCGGTCGACGCCACGTGTGGCCCTTCGCAGAGGTCGACCCAGTCGTCGTTGCGATAGAGGGACACGATCTCTCCCGAGGAGACCTCGCCCCCGGCCGTTCCGATCGTTTCGATGATCTCTCGCTTGAAGGGCTGGTCCTCTAGCAGCGTCAGCGCCTCGTCCCGAGTGACCTCTTCCCGGATGAACGGCTGATCGGACCCGACGATCTGCCGCATCTCGGCCTCGATCGTGGGCAGGTCGTTCTCGCGGATCGGAGAGGGGAGGTGGAAGTCGTAGTAGAAGCCGTCCTGGATCGGCGGTCCGATCGCGTACTTCGCGCCCGGGAAGAGTTGGCAGACGGCCTGCGCCAACAC
>JALZDC010000312.1 GCA_030862755.1 Actinomycetota bacterium | reverse complement strand
GCGCCGGCCCGGTAGCTCGATCCGCCGCGTCGTGGGATCCAGCGTCGCGAAGAGCTGGTCGGCCACGACCACCTCGGCCCCCGTCAATCGGTTCATGAGTGTCGATTTCCCGGCGTTCGTGTAGCCGGCGATCGCCACCTGCGGGATCCCGGAATCCTGGCGTCGCGAGCGCTTGAGGTCGCGCGTCTTCGCGAGCGTCTTGATGTCGCGTCGGAGCTTCGCGATCCGCCGACGGATGTGCTGGCGATCCACCTCCATCTTCGTCTCGCCCGGCCCGCGGGTGCCGATCCCGCCACCCAGCCGGCTCATGGCTTCTCCCCAGCCGCGGAGGCGGGGAAGCAGATAGTTGAGCTGCGCGAGCTCGACCTGCGCCTTACCTTCCCGGCTGCGTGCGTGGAGCGCGAAGATGTCGAGGATCAGCGCGGTGCGGTCGATCACCTTCACGCCGAGCCGTTCCTCCAGGTTCCGGAGCTGGCCGGGCGTGAGCTCACGGTCGAGGATCACCGATTCCGCCTCAAGGCCGTGCACCGTCCGATGGAGCTCCTCGATCTTTCCCCGGCCGATGAACGTGCCGGGATCGGGCTCCTTGCGGCCCTGCACGATCCGGAACACGGTCTCGGCGCCCGCGGAGTCCGCGAGCGCCGCAAGCTCGTCGAGATCTCTCTCGGTGATGCCGGGCCCGACACCGACGAGGACCGCCCTCTCGCGGACTCGAGGCTGCCATGTGGCCGAGAGGGGCGATTCGATGATCACCCGGTCCGTCGCCGTTTGGCGGCCGGCCACGCCCGCTCGTCGGGCCCCTTGCCGCTCGGACATGCGGCTAGGAACCTACCGACGAGCCGAACGCACGCAGCATCTCGTTCAGCTGGAGTTTGGAGTCGGTCGCCTCGCTGCGGTATCCGATGATGAGCCCGGCCGGAAGCCCGTAGCCGCCGGCCGGGAAGTCCCGCGGACGGGAACCGGGCACGACGATCGCATCCGCCGGCACCTCGCCACGGTGCTCGACCGGAACTTCACCGGTCACGTCGATCACCGGGGTGTTCCCGGTGAGGATCAACCCCGCCCCGAGGACCGCTCGCGCTCCGACCCGTACGCCCTCGACCACGATGCACCGCGAGCCGACGAACGCGCCGTCCTCGATGACGACCGGCCTCGCCTGCACGGGCTCGAGCACCCCGCCGACCCCGACGCCGCCGGACAGGTGGACGTCGGCCCCTATCTGAGCGCAGGACCCGACGGTCGCCCACGTGTCGACCAGGCTGCGGGGCCCGATCCATGCGCCGATGTTGACGTAGCTCGGCATCAGCACGACACCGGGCGACAGGAACGCGCCGTAGCGCGCCGTCGCCGGAGGCACGACTCGGACGCCCGCCTTGGCGTAGTCGCGCTTGAGTGGAAGCCGGTCGTGGTACTCGAACGGGCCCACGTCGGTGGTCTCGAGGTCCCGAACCCGGAAGTAGAGAAGGACCGCCTTCTTCGCCCACTCGTTGACCCTCCATCCGTCGCCGTCGGGCTCGGCAACGCGTGTGTGCCCGCGATCCAGCATCGCCACGGCTTCTTCGATGGCATCGGCGTCGAGGCGATCCGGCTCGACCCACGATCGTTCGATCCGCTCGGCCAGCTCGGTGCTGCTCATGCGGGTGCCTCCAGCACGGGGTCGAGCGCTTCGGCCGCGCGCTCGCACTCCTCGATCGTCGGCACCATCGCGATCCGCACGTAGCCTTCTCCCTCGGGTCCCAGGAACGAGCCGGGCGTGACGATCACGTTCGCCGCCTCCAGGAGCTGGAGCGCCCACTCGAGCGACGTGCTTCCGTGGGGCACGACGACCCAGAGATAGAAGGTCGCGGCGCTCCCGGCCACCCGGATCCCGTGCGAGGCGAGCAGGTCGAGGAACAGCTTCCGCTTCCGTGCATAGGTGGCCCGCGTCTCTTCCACGTGCGTGTCGTCGTTCCAGGCCGCGACCGAAGCTCGCTGGACGAATTCCTGCGGCGTCACGCCGGCCGACGGGCGAAGCGCCCGCATGGCCGCGATCATCTCGGGGTCGCCGGCGACGAAACCCGACCGGTAGCCCGTCATCGAGGAGCGCTTGCTGAGCGTGTGGAAGACAAGGACGTTCGTCAGGTCAGGGATCTGGAGCGCCGAAACCGGCGGCTCACCCTCGAACCAGAGCTCGCTGTAGGCCTCGTCCGAAGCGAGGAGGACGTCGTGCGAACGGCAGTGGTCGGCGGCCGCCTCGAGGACGACGAGTGGCGCGGTCGCGCCCGTGGGGTTGTTCGGGTAGTTCAGCCACAGGGCGGCCGTGCGACTCCAGGTCGAGGCGTCCACGGCGTGGAGGTCCGGGAGGAACCCGTGTGCCTCGTTGAGCGGAAGACGAGCGACGTCACCGCCCGCGAACCGGGCGCCGCGCTCCGGGATCGTGTAGCCCGGGCTCGTCACCGCCACCAGGTGCTTCCCGCCCTCGGGATCCAGCAGCGACCGCGCGAGGCTGAAGATCGGCTCCTTCGCACCGAGCGTGGGCAGGATGTGGACATCGGGGTCGAGGGTGCTGCCGAAGCGCCGCTCGACCCATGAGGCGATCGCGGCGCGGAGCTCGGGCAGGCCGGCGGCGCGAGGGTAGGAAGAGGTCGGCTCGACGGCGTCCTTCAGGGCCTGGCGGATGAACGCGGGCGTCTCCTCCCGCGGGTCACCCACGCCGAAGTCGATGACCTGGCGTCCCTCGGCGAGCGCGGCCGCCTTCCGGCGATCCAGCTCCTCGAACGGATAGGGCTCCGCCCCTCGGAGACCCGGTGACAGGTGGACCATCTCTTCCTTCCTGAACGTGGCCTATCCTTGGCGCCCTTTGGGCGCGTCCTGCAGGAACGCGCGGAGCACCTCGTACGATCGGACGAGCGAGGCGACGTCGACCCGCTCGTCGTCCCTGTGAGCGTACTGCGGGTCGCCGGGCCCGAAGTTCACGGCGTCAATGCCTGCCGACCCGAGCTCCGCGACGGGTGTCCACGCCTGCTTCGGGCCGACGGCGAGATCGCCGGCGACCCGAAGTCGTTCCACCAGCGGGTTCCCGTGCGGCATCGGGCCGGCTGGCGCGTTGCCCACGATCTCGACGGTCGCGCTCGCGTGGCCGAGCAGCTCCCGGAACCGGCGATCCGCATCGGCCGGCGTCCGGGTAGGCGCGTACCGGAAGTTGACGTGCGCGGTCGCCCGATCTGGCACCACGTTGGTGGCGATGCCGCCCTGGATCGTGGTGACCGACGCGACCTCGCGATAGGTCATGCCGTTCACCTCCACGTCGCGGACCGGAAGGTCGGTCACCGCCCCGAGGGCGGCGATGGCGGCGTGGATCGCGTTCCGACCCAGCCACGGCCGGGCGGTGTGGGCCGCCTCGCCCTCGAACACGACGGTGGCGTTCAGATTGCCCAGGCATCCGAGCTCGAGCCGGTTCGAGGTGGGCTCCAGGACGATCGCGAGCTCCGCCTCCGCGATCTCGGGTCGCCGGTCGAACACCGGCACGAGGGCGCTCTCGGCCATCGGACGCTCCTCCCGTCCGAAGAACAGGAGTCCCACGTCGAGATCGCTCGCCAGCTCCTCCGAGGCGAGCGCCTGGGCGACCTCCTCCATGACGGCCAGGCCGCTCTTCATGTCGGCGGCGCCTCGCCCGTGAAGGGTCCCGCCTCGGCGGCCGGGGGCGGCCCCGCCGACCGGAACCGTGTCGACGTGGCCGGCGAGGAGGACCAGCGGCGTCCCCGGCCGCCGCTCCGGCATCGCGAGAAGAACCGAGTCCTCAGCGTCCACGATCCGATACGCCGCCGGCAGGTGCCGCCGGATCTCGTCGAGGATCGGTTCCTCGCGCCGGCTCTCGGACGGGATCCGGACCAGCACCTCGGTGCGCGCCGCGAGCCGCTCGGCGACGGCGGTCACGACCGGAGCCTCTCATCGAGCACCTCGGCGTCGATCGTCGTTTCGAATACCCGGGCCGCCGGCCCGGTCAAGCGGACCGGGCCCCCTTCCCGACGCTCGACCTCGAGGAGGCCACCCGGGAACCTGACCGTTGACCGACGATCCGCGAGGCCGGTCTCGTTCGCGGCCACTGCGATCGCGCAGGCCCCGCTCCCGCACGCCATCGTCTCCCCGCTCCCCCGTTCCCAGACGCGCGCGGCGATCTCGTTCGTGCCGACCCGGGCGAACTCCACGTTCGTCCCCTCCGGGAAGCGGTCGTCACGCTCCAGCACCGGACCGATGTGCGCGACGTGGTAGCGCTCCGGGTCGTCCTCGACGAAGAGCACCAGATGCGGATTTCCCATCGAGAGCGCGGTCGCCCTGACGGTGAGCCCGCCGCCCAGGTCGAGCGCCTGGTCGAGGAACGTCTCCCAGGCCGGGCCCCGCATCGGGATCACCGCTTTCGTGAAGTTCGGCTCGCCCATGTCCACCGTGACTCGGCCGTCGGACGCGAACTCGACGTGCCGCACGCCCGATCTCGTCTCGACGTCGAAGGTACTCCCGGTCTCCTCTCTCATCTCGCGCAGGAACACGGCGACGCAGCGAATGCCGTTGCCGCACATCTCGGCGAGGCTTCCGTCCGCGTTGCGGTAGTCCATGAACGGACGACCGTTCCTGCCTCGCGTGACTCGGATCGACCCGTCGGCTCCGATCCCGTACCGTCGATCGCAGAGCGCCCGGACCTCGTTCGCTCCGAGGGGGCGCGCGTCCTCGAGATCCAGCGTCATCACGAAATCGTTGCCGGCCCCCTGGTACTTCCAGACGCGGAGCTCGCTCACGAGTCCTCCAGGTAGGCAACGACATCGTCCACGACGCCGCGCGCACCTCCCTCGCCGGCGTCGAACCATCGGATGCGGGGGTCACCGCGGAACCAGGCCATCTGCCGCCGCGCGAGCCTTCGGGTCCGCTTGACGGTCTGCTGGACGGCGTCCTCCAGGCTGAGCCGGTGCTCCAGGTGGCGGGTGAGCTCAGCGTAGCCGATGGCCTGTGTCGAACTGAGCCAGTCGCCGAACCCCGCGGCGATCAGCTTCTCCACCTCGTCGAGCCAGCCGGCGGCCAGCATGTCCTCGATACGCTTCTCGACCCTGCTCGCGAGATGCTCCGGAGTGAGGCGCACCCCGGCCGCCCGTACATGGTCGGGCGGATGCGACTCCCAAGCCCCCGCGAAGCTGCTGAACGGCCTTCCCGTGATCGCCGCGACCTCGAGTGCACGCACGGTGCGCCGCACGTTCCCCGGCCGGATCTTCGACGCGGCGACGGGGTCCATCTCGGCCAGGCGCCGGTACATCCGATCCGCTCCCAGCACCGAGGCTTCATCCTCCAGCGTGCTGCGGATACCCGGATCCGTCCCCGGGAACTCCAGGCCGTCCACCACCGCCCGGAAGTAGAGTCCGGAGCCGCCC
>JALZDC010000327.1 GCA_030862755.1 Actinomycetota bacterium | reverse complement strand
GACGCACTGGCTTCCAAGCTGCTCCGGCTCCGAACGGCTCGGCCGCGAGCCCAGACGGGTGGCAGGGCACGTGTCGACCGCCGGACCAAGGAGCTGGTCGCCCGGATCGAGCCCGGGGACGTCGCCGTGATCGACCACGAGGATCTGGACCGCGTCGCCGCCGAGGGGCTGGTCCATGCGGGAGTGGCCGCCGTCGTGAACGCCGCCCCCTCGATCAGCGGCCGCTACCCCAACCTCGGACCGAAGATCCTCGAGGAGGCCGGCATCGCGCTCGTCGACCGCGTCGGCCCGCTGGTCCTGCAGAAGGTGAGGGAGGGCGACCCGGTCCGCCTCGAGGACGACCGTCTCTTCGCCGGCGACCGGCTGATCGCGGTGGGGATCAGGCAGGATCGCGCGTCGATCCTTCGGGACATGGAGTCTGCCCGCGAGGCGGTGGACGATCGTTTCGAGGGGTTCGCTCGCAACACCCTGGAGTACATGCGTGAGGAGCGCGACCTGCTGTTCGGCGGCGCCGGTCTCCCCGAGCTCCGCCACTCCCTCGCGGGGCGTCACGTGCTGGTGGTGGTCCGCGGGTACGGCTACCGGGAGGACCTGGCGGCCCTTCGTTCCTACATCCGGGACACGAAGCCCGTGCTCGTGGGCGTCGATGGAGGCGCGGATGCCCTCTTCGATGCCGGGTATTCACCGGACGTCGTGATCGGCGACATGGACAGCATCTCCGACCGGGCGCTCGAGCTGATCCGCCGGCCGCGCCGGGTTCCAACGGACATCGTGCTCCACGCGTATCCGGACGGGCGGGCGCCTGGCCGTGCGCGCCTCGAGCAACTCGGGGTCCCGCACGTCGAAGTGCGATCGGCGGGGACGAGCGAAGACGTGGCCTTCCTCCTCGCGCACGAGCGACGCGCGGAGCTGATCGTGGCGGTCGGCACCCACGGCAACCTCAGGGAGTTCCTCGACAAGGGCCGACCCGGGATGTCGTCCACCTTCCTCGTCCGACTCCGCGTGGGAGAGATCCTGATGGATGCGAAGGGGGTTGCCCGGCTCTATCCGAGCAGGGCGCGAACGCGGGACGTCGTGCTGTTGGTGAGTGCCGTGCTCGCAGTGTTCGGCTTGATGCTCGCCGCCTCACCGGCCCTCCGCCTGTACCTCGTGCAGACGCTCGACGGGCTCGTCGAGTGGGTGAGGTCGATCGTGTGATCTCGTGGCGGTACCACGTCGTCTCTCTCGTCGGCGTCGTGCTCGCGTTCGGGCTCGGGATCCTGGCGGGGACCTCTGTTCTGGACGATCGGTTCGTGGATCAGCTGGAGCGGAACAACGCGGAAGCTCGGCGGGAGCGGGACGCCGCCGTGGCGCTGACCAACCTCTACGAGCGCTTCGCGGTGGGCCTCCAGCCCGCGCTCCGTGACGGCGTCCTCGTCGGGGAGGAGGCCATCATCGTGACCATGGATGGCGTCGACAGGCCGGCGCAGCGGACCGTCGACGAGCTCACCACTGCCGGTGTCGAAGTCCTCGCGACCCTCGAGCTGACGCGCGGCCTGGCCGAGCCCGAGATCGAGGAGAACGCGGCCGCCCTCGAGGGCATACTCAGCGTGTCCGGGTCTGATCCGGAGGCGCTCCGCGACGAGGTGGCCGACGCTCTCGCGGTTCGTCTGGCGGTGGGCGCCCTCTCGGAGGAGGACGACGTGCTGGGCGACCTGCTCACCGACGGGTTCGTCACCGCCGATCGCGACCTCGAGCCCGGGGCCCTCCTCGGCATCGGCGGCGAGGGCCAGCTCGTCGTCATCGCCGCGGGCGGTCCTCCGCCAACCGGGTTCCCCGGACCCGATGCGCTCCTCGTTCCGTTCACGGAACGGCTCGTCGGGCTGGACGTCGCGACCGCGGCGGTGGGGCCCGTGGAGGACGCGTACGGCTTCGTCTCGGCGGTCCGGGATACGAACGGCATCCCCGACTGTTCGATGGTGACCGTGGACGACATCGACCTCGCGATCGGCGGTATCACGCTGGCGATGGCGATCGATCGGTTCCTGAACGACGCCGACGCCCAGGTTCGGCCCGGGGGGGACTACGGGATCCGAGGGGACTCGATCCTGCCGGGCGCCGCCGAGCCGCCCGACTCCTGCCTCGCCTGATGGATCGCGGGGTCGTGGCGCTCGTCGCCGCGTTCGAGGAAGCCGCGCGGATCGGCGCGACCGTCTCGGCCGTGCGGGATCTCGCGGACGAGGTCGTGGTCGTCGACGACGGCTCGAAGGACGCGACGAGCTCCGTCGCTCTGGTCGCGGGAGCGACCGTGCTGCGTGCATCTCGTCGTCGCGGGAAGGGGAGGGCGCTCGAGGAGGCATTGGAACGGCTGCCGCCCGCGGCCGTGTGGCTCCTGGTGGACGGCGATCTCGATGGGACGGCCTCGCGGTTGGCCCCATTGGTCGAGGCACTTCGAGAGGGGAGGGCGGACGTCGCGATCGCCGCCTTCCCGAAGCTCGGCGGGGGTGGGTTCGGCATGGTCAAGGGAACCGCAGCGCGGCTGATCCGAGCCGCCTGCGGTTACGAAGCCCGGGAGCCGCTGTCGGGGCAGCGAGCTCTCACCGCCGCAGCCCTCGCGGCGGTCCGCCCGCTGGCCCCTGGGTTCGGGATCGAGGTGGGGATGACGATCGACGCCGTTCGCGCGGGCCTTAGGGTGATCGAGGTCCCGATCGAAGGGCTCTCGCACCGTCCGACCGGACGCGGCATGCGAGGGTTCGCGCACCGCGGCCGCCAGGGCGCCGACATCCTCGCGGCGGTGGCCGCCCGGCTCCTGTCGTCGCGGCGGCGGAGGGTCTGATGAGCTCCGTTGGATGGTTCCTGCTGGGCTTGCTTCTCACCACGGCGACCGGGTGGCTCGTCCGCAAACCCGGAGCACGGTGGCACAAGACGAATCGACGAGGGGAGCGCCTGCCAGTCACGCTCGGATGGGCGGTGGCCGCAGGGGTGGCCGGGACCGTCTTCGTCATCTGGCAACAGCAACGGCTCGGTTTCCGCGCGTCGCAGACGGGCGAGGTCATGGGGGCGGCGATCGTGTTCTTCACCGGCGTGGTGGATGACGGATACGGTGGCTCCGTTCGCGGCATCCGGGGCCACCTTCGGGCGCTTCTGAGGGGCCACGTCACGACCGGCGGCCTGAAGCTCGCGGCCGCCGTGCTGGCCGCAGCGATCACGGTCGCCTGGACGCCCCGAGCCCACCTGTGGGCCAACCTGCTCGCGCTGATCGCGATCGCCGGCTGCACGAACATCTGGAACGGCTTGGACGTGGCCCCCGGAAGGGCACTGAAGGGGTTCCTCGTCGTCGCGCTCGTTCTGCTCGTGGTCGACCTCAAGGCGTTCCTCCTCGTCTGCGCTGGAGCCGCCACGGCGGTCCTCCTCCCCGATCTCCGGGAACGGGGCATGCTCGGCGACTCGGGCGCGACCCTCCTCGGGTTCCTCGCCGGGGCTGAGATCGTCCGACGGCTCCCGGAGCCGTGGCTGATCCACGCGGCGCTCGTCGTGATCGGTCTCAACGTGCTCGCGGAGACCATCACGTTCTCCCGGACGATCGAGACGATCCCCCCGCTCCGGTGGTTCGACCACCTTGGGCGCCTGCCGGACGAGGTTCGATGACCGAAAGCCTGGTCCTGTCGGCCGGGTCTGTTAGAGTCGATTCCCGTGGTGAATGAGACGAGGTTCATCTTCGTCACGGGCGGAGTCGCTTCAGGGCTCGGCAAGGGCATCACCACCGCTTCCCTCGGCCGCCTCTTCAAAGCTCGTGGCTCGAAGGTCGTCGTCCAGAAGCTGGATCCCTACATCAACGTCGATCCGGGCACGATGAACCCGTTCGAACACGGGGAGGTCTTCGTCCTGGACGACGGGGCAGAGACCGACCTCGACCTCGGCCACTACGAACGGTTCCTGGACCAGGACCTCCACCGCGGCTCCAACTTCACAACCGGCGCCGTCTACTCGAGCGTCTTGGCCAAGGAGCGTCGCGGGGACTACCTGGGCAAGACGGTCCAGGTGATCCCGCATATCACCGACGAGATCAAGGAGCGCATCCGGACTCTGGCCGACACGGAGCAGGCCGACGTCCAGGTCGTCGAGATCGGTGGAACCGTCGGTGACATCGAGTCACTCCCCTTCCTCGAAGCCGTCCGTCAGCTCCGGAACGAGATCGGCCGGGACCGGTGCGCGTTCGTGCACGTATCGCTCATGCCCTACATCGGACCCTCGGGCGAGATCAAGACCAAGCCGACCCAGCATTCGGTGAAGGAACTGCGATCCCTAGGTCTTCAGCCCGATGCGATCGTCTGCCGGAGCGATCGCCCGATCGGCCGCAACCTGAAGGAGAAGATCTCGCTCTTGTGCGACGTGCCGATCAGCGGCGTGATCAGCGCGCCCGACGCCAGGTCGATCTACGAGGTGCCGCTGACGCTCCACCAGGAGGGGCTGGACGCCGAGCTCGCGAAGCACCTCGGGATCGACGGAGAGCCCGACCTCGCCGAGTGGGAGGAGCTCGTCGACAAGGTTCGGGCGGCGACCGATCCGGTCCGGATCTCGGTCGTCGGCAAGTACGTCAACCTCCGCGACGCCTACCTGTCCGTGATGGAGGCCCTCAACCATGGCGGGATCCATCACGGCGCGGAGGTACGCATCGACTGGATCGCATCGGACGACCTGGGCGGTGACGCCACCACCGAGGCGCTCGGCGAAGCCGACGGCGTCCTCATCCCCGGGGGCTTCGGGATCCGAGGCGTGGAGGGCAAGGTGGACGCCGTCAGGTTCGCACGGGAACGCGGCATCCCCTTCCTGGGGATCTGCCTCGGGCTTCAGTGCGCGGTGATCGAGTTCGCGCGAGACGTGTGCGGACTCGAGGACGCGAACTCGTCGGAGTTCGCGCCGGGAACGTCCCACCCAGTCATCGACCTCCTGCCCGAACAGAAGAACATCAGCGATCTGGGCGCCACGATGCGGCTGGGTGCACAGGCCTGCTACCTCGAGCCCGGCACGCTGGCCGCGCGCTGCTACGGGCAGGAGGTCGTCGAGGAGCGACACCGGCACCGCTGGGAGGTCAACCCGGCGTATCAGGACGTACTCCGCCGGCACGGGATGGTGATCAGCGGCAGCTCCCAGAAGGGCCGCCTGGCCGAGATCGTCGAACTGCCCGATCACCCGTTCTTCATCGCCGGACAGTTCCATCCCGAGCTCCGGTCGAGGCCCACCCGGCCACACCCCTTGTTCCGCGAGTTCGTGGGCGCCGCGAAGATGCGCGCCCACGAACGCGCGGGCCAGCGCCGCGTCCCCGTCAGCTGAGCCGATGTCCGAGCCGGCGGGATCGCGTGCTTTGTTCGAAGGCCGATGGGTTCGCGTCGACGAGGAGGAATGGTCCGGGATCGGAGCGTGGGAGGTGGTGCGGACGCCCGACGCGGCCGCCGTGCTTCCGATCACTCCGGAGGGCGACACGTTGCTGGTGCGACAGTTCCGTCCGCCGGTGCGCCACGTCGTCACCGAGATCCCGGCGGGCCTCCTCGATGTGGAAGGAGAGGATGCCCAGAGCTGCGCCGCCCGGGAGCTGTTCGAGGAAACCGGGTACCGTCACGCGTCGCTGGAGTTCCTGATCGGTTTCCACCCGTCGGCCGGTCACTCAACGGAGTACGTCCATCTGTTCCTGGCCCGGACGCGTTCGGAACCGGAGGGTGAGGCGGAGGAGGGCATCGAACTGATGCGTATCCCCTTCCCGGACATGGTCGCGGACGCTCGCGCCGGGCGTGTCGAAGACGCGAAGACCGCCCTCGCGCTCCTCCTGGCCGACGCCAGAACGACCCCGGGGTAGGCTGACCCCAAGTCCAGGAGGACGGAAGGGGCGCACGTGATCGTCGGCATCCCGAAAGAGGTCAAGGACAACGAGTACCGCATCGCCGCGACGCCGGAGGGCGTCCGCGAGCTGGTCGATGCCGGGCACACGGTCCTGATCGAGGAGGCCGCCGGACTCGGCTCGAGCCTCTCGGAGGACCGGTACAAGCGTGCCGGAGCGCAGTTCGTGTCCTCGGCCGAGGACGTGTGGCGGGGAGCGGGCATGATCATCAAGGTGAAGGAGCCGCAGCCCTCGGAGTACCGGCTGATGCAGGAGGGACAGGTCCTCTTCACCTATCTTCACCTCGCGGCGAACCGAGAGCTCACGGAAGAGCTGATCCGGCGGGAGGTTCAGGCGGTTGCCTACGAGACGGTGCAGCTCGCCGATGGTCGCCTGCCGCTCCTCGCCCCGATGAGCGAGATCGCCGGCCGTATGGCCCCGCACGTGGCGGCGCGGTTCCTGGAGAAGGAGCACGGGGGCAGAGGCGTGCTGATGGGCGGTGTCTCGGGGGTACGACCCGCCAAGGTGCTCGTGCTGGGCGCCGGGATGGCCGGGGCGAACGCGGCCTGGATCGCGGCGGGGATGGAGGCCGAGGTGACCGTGGTCGACAAGAACCTCGACAAGCTCCGGTTCATCGACCAGATCCACAAGGGCCGGATCGTCACCCTGATGTCGGATCGGCTCACGCTCGAGCAGCGTGTGCGTGAGTCCGACGCGGTGATCGGCAGCGTGTTGCTCCCCGGGGCGAAGGCCCCCGTGATCGTGTCGGAGGAGATGGTGGCCTCGATGCGGCCGGGATCCGTGATCGTGGACATCGCGATCGACCAGGGTGGGTGCGTCGCCACGTCGCGGATGACCACCCACTCCGATCCCGCGTACGTGGTGCACGATGTCGTGCACTACTGCGTCGGGAACATGCCCGGCGCCGTCCCCAACACCTCGACCTACGCGCTCACGAACGTCACACTTCCGTACGCCCTCGACATCGCCGGCAAGGGCTTGGAGGAAGCCGTGCGGAAGGACGCGGTGCTTGCCGGAGGTGTCAACATCTACGCGGGCTCGGTCACGAACGAAGGGGTGTCCGGGGCCCACGGCCTCGAGTACGTGCCGATCAACGAGCTGATCGACGGGGTCCGCTGAGGAGGCTTGCGTTGGCGGACGGGCTGGCGGCGGAGGCCGATCGGTACCTCGACCACCTGGTCGTCGAGCGGGGTCTCTCCGAGAACACCCTGGCGGCCTACCGGCGAGACCTCCGGCGGTACGTCGCCTTCCTCACGCGGAGGGATCTGGAGGAGCCCGCGGCCGTCGAGGAGGCGACGATCCGCTCCTTCCTGGCGTCCCTCTCGGCATCCACGCACGGTCCTGATGGCGCGCCCTACCGTGCCGCCTCGGTCGCGCGGACGCTATCCGCGGTCCGGTCGTTCCATCGGTTCCTCCTCAGGGAAGGGGTCACGGAGCGTGATCCTGCCGCCGGTGTGCCGCAGCCACGACTGCCTCGGTCCCTGCCGCGCCCCCTCGCCGTCGAGGACGTCCGGCGCCTCCTCGAGGCACCGGACGAAGGATCGCCCACCGGCATCCGCGACCGGGCGATCCTCGAGTTGCTGTACGGGTCGGGGCTGCGGATCTCGGAGCTCACGGGGCTGGACGTGGACGATCTCGACCTCGAGGAGGGCAGTGTCCGCGTGTTGGGCAAGGGCGGGAAGGAGCGTGAGGTCCCCCTCGGGTCGTTCGGCCGGGACGCGGTGGGCGCATACCTGACGCGCGGCCGCCCCGCGCTCGCCGGCGCGGTGACCCGAGGGGCCGTGTTCCTGAACGCGCGGGGCGGCCGCTTGTCGCGGCAGAGCTGTGCCAGGCTGCTCGGCCGCTACGTGCGCCTCGCCGGGATCGAGCGCCGGGTCACCCTCCACACCTTGCGCCATTCGTTCGCTACGCATCTGCTGGAAGGGGGGGCCGACGTCCGGGTCGTGCAGGAGCTGCTCGGCCACGCGAGCGTCGCCACCACCCAGATCTACACCCTGGTCTCGGCTCGGCACCTGCGCGAGGTCTACGAGGAGTCGCACCCTCGTGCCCGTCGCCGCGTGCATCGGTGATGGCAGGGACCCGGATCGGCGAGGCCGCGCTGTCCCGGCTCCGGGACGAGCTGATGCGACATCGGGACTTCCTCCGGGCCGAGATCCGGGCGCAGGGCGCCGATCCCGACTCCGACGACGTAAGGTTCGTGGACGACTCGGGGTTCGCCGACCGTGGTCACAGCTCCGAGGAACGTTCCCAGGTGATCGCGGTCGTGCGCGCCCTGCGATCGAACCTGCGCGACGTCGAGCGCGCTCTCTCGAAGATGGCCGCCGGCACCTACGGGATCTGCGAGCGATGCGGGCAGCCCATCTCGCTCGAACGTCTGGAGGCGCTGCCCTGGGCCGTGCTGTGCATCGACTGCAAGCAACGAGGGGACGTGCGGTGACGGTCGCCCTGGTGCCCCGAGTGCTGGCCGTCGTGTGCGATTCTTGGGGCGTCGGGGATGCTCCCGACGCCGCGGCGTACGGCGACGAAGGCTCGGACACCCTCGCGAACACCGCCGAGGCGGTCGGAGGCATCCGGGCGCCGAACCTCCGGGACCTCGGACTCGGGATGCTGACGACGATCCGAGGGATCGATGCGACTGCCGCGCCGGGGTCCGCCCATGGGCGGGCAACGGAGCGCTCGGCCGGGAAGGACACCACGACGGGTCACTGGGAGATGATGGGGATCCATCTCGACGAACCGTTCCCCCTCTACCCGGTGGGGTTCCCCCCGGACGTCATCGCTGCCTTCGAGGAAGCGATCGGGCGCTCGGTGCTCGGGAACCGGCCTGCGTCCGGCACCGAGATCATCGCCGAGCTGGGAGAGCAGCACCTGCGGACCGGCCGCCCGATCGTCTACACGTCCGGAGACTCCGTGTTCCAGATCGCGAGCCACAAGTCGGTCGTCGACCTGCCGACCCTATACGAGTGGTCGCGCGCCGCGCGGCGGCTGCTGACCGCCCCCCACAACGTGGGCCGCGTCATCGCCCGTCCCTTCGAGGGGGCCCCGGGTGCGTTCGTCCGGAGCCCGGAACGCCGGGACTTCTCCGTCCCGCCGCCGGGTCCGACGTTCCTCGACCGGCTCCAGGAAGCAGGCGTCGCGGTCCTTGGGGTCGGGAAGATCCAGGACATCTTCTCCGGCCAGGGGATCACGGAGGGGCGGTATTCGGACTCGAACGATCACGGGGTCGACCTGACGCTGGAGTACCTGCGGAGACCGGGGCCGGCCTTCGTCTTCACGAACCTGGTCGACTTCGACTCGAAGTACGGGCACCGGAACGACCCGCCCGGCTACGCGAGCTGCGTCGAGGCCTTCGACCGGCGCCTCCCCGAGCTAACCGAGGGTCTGGACGGAGGGGTCCTGTTCCTCACGGGCGATCACGGGTGCGATCCCACCACGCCGCCCACCGACCATTCCCGGGAGCGGACCCCGCTGCTTGTCGCCGGGCTCACGGGAGGCCCGCACGACCTCGGGACACGGACCACGTTCGCCGACCTCGGCCGAACCGTGGTGGAGCTCTTGGGGGCGGACGACGCCGGGCTCGATGGGGAGAGCTTCGCGGATCTGATGGAGCTCGGGAGGTCGAGCTGATGTCGATGTCGAGGGTCGTGGTGATCGAGACCTCCTCCGTCGAACCACGGATCTCTGTCTCTCAGGGACAGGGTGTCGCCCCCCACACCTGGAGCCGAAGGGTGGTCGAAGGCTGACCGTGGAGGATCCCCGCGCGGTCGTCGCCGCGAAGCGGGACGGCGAGGCCCTGTCTGAAGCTGAGGTCAGGGCGTTCGTCGAGGGTTACACCACCGGTGCGATCTCGGACGCCCTGGCGGCGGCGTTCCTGATGGCCTGCCTGCTGCGCGGGCTGGACGCCGAGGAGACCCTCGCGCTCACCAGGACGATGGTGGAGTCGGGAGACACGATCGGCTTCCAGGGGCTGGGCCGGACCGCCGTGGACAAGCACTCGACGGGTGGGGTCGCGGACGGTGTCACCCTGGTGTTCGCGCCGCTCGCCGCTGCGCTCGGATCGGCCGTGGCGAAGCTCTCGGGTCGCGGGCTCGGGCATACAGGGGGGACGCTGGACAAGCTCGAGTCGATCCCCGGACTCCGCACGGATCTGTCGCCCGAGGAGATCCGGCGACAGGTCGACGAGGTGGGGTGCGCCGTCGCGGCGCAGTCTCCGAACGTGGTGCCCGCGGACGGGGCGCTGTACGCCCTTCGAGACGCCACGGCGACCGTCCCGTCGATCCCGCTGATCGCCGCCAGCGTGATGTCCAAGAAGCTCGCGATCGAGACCGATCTCATCCTGCTCGACGTGAAGGCGGGCTCCGGCGCCTTCATGAAGACCCCGGAGGAGGCCCGTGAGCTGGCGGAGGCCTGTCTCGCGCTCGCCTCCGGCTGGGGCAGGAAGGCGAGCGCGGGAGTGACCGACATGTCGCAACCCCTGGGGGACGCCGTCGGCAACGCCCTCGACGTGGCGGAGGCGGTGGCCCTCCTTCGGGGGGAGGCGGGCGGACGTCTGCGCGAGCTGGCGCTCCTGTTCGCGGCGCGCGCGCTCGAGCTGACGAACGGCACCGATCACGAGGAGGCGCTCGCGCGGGCGGCCGAGGCCATCGACGGGGGAGCGGCGCTCGAGCGGTTCCGGGCGATGGTGCAGGCGCAGGGCGGCGATCCACGCGTCGTGGACGATCCCGAGGG